>JAZRZR010000010.1:0-44353 GCA_045601525.1 Acutalibacteraceae bacterium | reverse complement strand
ACGAAGGGGCGAGCCGAGGCACCCGCTACGATTGTGTTAAGAACGGGGGTTTCAACCTCTATATAACCCATATCATCAAGATATTTACGCATAAATTTGATAAAGCGTGAACGAATAATAAAGTTACGCTTAACATCGGGGTTTACAATCAAATCAACATAGCGTTGACGGAAACGAGTATCGGTATCCTTAAGTCCGTGGAATTTTTCAGGCAAGGGCAAAAGAGATTTCGAAAGGAGCACAAGAGAAGTTGTGTGGATAGAAATCTCACCTGTTTTGGTCTTGAAAACGATACCTTCAACACCTACAATATCGCCTATATCAAGCTTTTTGAATGCAGCATACTCATCATCGCCCAAATCGTTGCGACTAACATAAAGTTGAATATTTCCCCTTGCATCCTGGATATTGCAAAAACTTGCCTTACCCATAATGCGACGGCTCATCATACGGCCGGCAATCTTAACGCTTTTGTTTTCGTAAAGGTCAAAATCGGCTTTGATAAGCTCGGAGAAATCAGTAACATCGTATTTGGTTATTTGAAACGGGTCCTTCCCATCAGCCTTTAATGCGGCCAATTTTTCACGGCGAACCTTTAATATTTCGCTGATATCCTCAACGGGTGCGTTTGTGTTTTGTAGATTTTCAGACATTTTTCCACTTCCCTTTTTAAGACCAAAAGGCAGGACGAGCCTGCCTTAATATTATTTAACGAATGCAAGAATTTTGAACTGAATAGGTCCTGCAGGGCTTTCAGCAACAACTGTTTCGCCAATCTTATGGCCAAGCAATGCCTTGCCAACGGGTGACTCATCAGAAATGCAATCACTTCCGTTTGCCTCGGCCGAGCCTACTATGCGATATTCAAGTTCCTCATCAAATTCAATATCAAGGATTTTAACCTTTGTACCGATTGTAACGGTCTTTGCTGAGCCCTTTACATCGGCAATAATTTCAACATTTTTGAGCATTGCCTCAATTTCAACAATTCTTGCCTCGATTTTTGCCTGCTCGTTTTTAGCCTCATCATACTCGCTGTTTTCGGACAAATCGCCGTAGCCACGAGCTACCTTGATTTTTTCAGCAATTTCTGCACGGCCATTGGTTTTAAGATTTTCCAATTCTTCCTGAAGTTTTTTAAGTCCATCATCGGTAAGTATAATCTTTTTTCCCATTTTTAAGACTCTCTTTCTCCTATTTGTGCCTACGGCACATATAACGTTATTATATATTATAAGACTAAATATGTCAAGCGGTTATTTTGCTTTTGATTTCCTCTAAAGTGTACACCTTGTTTTTGCGTGAAAAATGACTGCATTTAGCCGCCAAGAAGTCCTTTTCTCCCGCTATATAGCAAAGCCCTGCCCCGATACGAAAATCGGCATTTTTGCCTTTAAGCATCCCTTCAAAACCGCTTAATAAATCAATGCTGCCCGATGCGAAAAGGTGATGCTCGCCAAAAACCGCCGCACCTTCAAAAGCAGTTTCATCAGTGCATACCACTGCATCGACCTGATTTAGCGAACAAAAACGACTGCAAATAACGGCCGAATTGCCGTAAAGCCTTGCATATTTATCGTTTGCCAAATGGTATTCTTTTTCCTTTTCGGTTGAAATATAAAGACTTCTGCATTTTTCAAGCAGTTCGGGCAATAGCTCTATTATCTCACCCTTTTTATCAAATAACACCAAAGTTGGCGGCTTTTTTTCAAAAATTTCGAAAATCATATTGAGGGTGACTTTATAGCGATATTTTTTAACTATTTCGCTTTCTTCATCAACTATCAAAACAGGGCACTTTTTAGAGAATTTGCGAAGCGCTTTTGGAAAATTCTCGGTGTATGTAGTAAGCACTGTTTCACAAAACGAGGAATTATTATACCTTAGCCGCGTTACATCAAAGCGGTTTTTTGCAGTTAAATGTAATCTCTCCCTAAAAGTTTGCCTGTGTTTTTTTATGACCGTTATTATAGTAAAGATGACCTATTTCACCCCTTGACAAAAATATTGGCGCAAGTATATAATTATCTTACTTAATAATATACGAATGGGGAATTTATTATGTCAGATTTTAAGGCAACATTGGTTGTTATGGCAGCAGGTATGGGTAGCCGTTTCGGCGGTCTTAAACAAATTGAGCCTGTTGGCAGAAACGGTGAAGCAATTCTCGATTTCTCGGTTTACGATGCTATCGAGGCAGGCTTTACAAAGGTTGTTTTTGTTATCAAAAATGCCATTAAAGAAGATTTTATCAAATATGTAGGCAAGCGTATCGAAAAGAAAATTGAGGTTGAGTATGTTTTCCAAGAAACCGATATGCTTCCCGAAGGTTTTAGTTGTCCCGAAGGCCGTGAAAAGCCTTGGGGTACAGGTCAGGCAATTCTTTGCTGCAGAGATGTTGTAGATACACCCTTTGTCGTTATCAATGCCGATGATTACTATGGCAAAAGTGCATTCCGCCAAATTTTTGAATCTCTTAAAAATGATAGCGAAAACTACTGTATGGTTGGTTTCCGTCTTGCAAACACACTTACCGAAAACGGCCATGTTTCTCGCGGCGTTTGCACAACCGAAAACGGCAAACTTTTAAGCATTGTTGAGCGCACCAAGATTAAAGATTGCAAATATACCGAAGATGATAAAAACTGGGTTGACCTTGACCCTAACTGCATTGTTTCTATGAATATGTGGGGACTTACAACCGATATTTTTGATTTCCTTGACCGCGAGTTTAAGATTTTCTTAAACGAAAAGGGACAGGAAATGAAATCCGAGTTTTATCTACCTATGGTTATCGGCACACTTATCGAGGGCAAAGAAAAGGGCGTTAATGTTCTTGTTGCCGAGGATAGATGGTATGGCGTTACCTACAAGGAAGATAAAGAGCAGGTTGTAAAAGCAATCGGCGAGAAAATTGATGCCGGCCTTTATAACGGTATCTAATTAAACAAAAATCAAACACCCGATATCTTTTGGGAAATGCTCTTAGCGAACATTTCCCAAAAGTTTTATTCGCCTTGCGGCGAGTTATATTGCTTCGCAGTGATATTTGGCTTTCATCCAAGTGTTATTCGCTTCGCGAGTTTTAGAGGCGAATAAAATATCACTGAAACCGTAAGGTTTCAATATCACTTTTGCTTAGCAAAAATATCACTCCGACAAAGTCGGAATATCACTATACAGATAAAAAGAAAGAGAAGACTTGTTGCAAAACAAATCTTCTCTTTTTCTGTTGTTAAGTGGGTTTGGGATTCTGCCCGACTGCATTTTGTACTCACAAATGCGATGCTGGTTCTATCCAAATATATTATTTTATGCCAAAACAAAAACTTCGCTAACGACATTACGCTTTTGATATCGGGTGTTTTTATTTTAACACAAGCCGTGTATTGCTATTGCCTTTTTAATAAACTCCTCGGTAACACAAAAATGCTCGGCTAATTCCGATGGCTCTCTATGTCCCTTTTTTATTGCCCTTAAAAGTTCCTGCTTTGGTATTAAACAGGCCACCGCCCATTTATCCGCACGATTTTCGTGTTTTTGGCGTATATCAAGGGGTGAATAGATATTATAAAACGCTTCGGTTTGACAGTGCCCAAGTTCGTGCGCCAAGCAGACCCTTTCATCCGCTAAGGTGAGCTCGCCATCAATGCCGATAAATTGCTTATCACCCATTTTCACACATACCGATTTGTTATCAGGTAAAGGAAAATAATCTAATTTAATATTGTTTTCTTCAGCTATCCTATAAAGTTTCTCCGTTTTCATTTTCTCGGTCCCTAATATACTGTGCGTACCGCTTAACCTCGTTCCACATTTCATCGGTGACCTCTACTCCGCCCCCGAAAAGTGCCACCTTTAAGGTTGCTTCATCGGGCAGTTGTTGCTCACCGCTTAATAAAAATTCTACGCTAACTCCAAAATACTCCGATATTTTTGAAAGTGTTAAGGCGGATAAAGACTTAATTCTACCCATCTTATAATCGGATAATGATGCGCGCGGAATTTGACATTGTTTACAAAGGTCGGTTACAGTAATCCCCTTTTTTCGACAAAGTTCATCTATTCTTTCGTATGTTGCAGTCATATTACACACTCCTTTTTGTGCAAACTAACGAATTACTGAAAATAGTAATTATACTGTTGACAATTACGAAAATGCGTAATATAATATAGTTATAGTACGAAAAAACGTAATTTATTGAGATGTCATATAAATTATATTACAAAATTTCGTAAAAGTCAACCATAAAATAAAGGAGCATAAAAGGTGTACTATTGTCAGGACTGTGAAAAAGAATTCAAATTACCGAAAATAATAAAAGAGGACCACGGACAACCCGAGCATAACGAGGTTTTTAGGGTTTGCCCCTTTTGTTTTAGCCGAAATATTATAAAGCGGCCTCCCCGCTTTTGTAAATATTGCGGTGCCCGTCTCTACACTGAGGGAGATTACTGCAACAAGCGGTGTGAACGATTAGCCCATGAGGTTTGGGAAAGGGAAAGAAAGCGCAAGAGGGACTGGTTAGCAAGCCCCCTATACAGTGCTATTAAAGAGGTTGAGGAATATAACAAAATTAACGGCACTAACCTCTCCTACGGGCAATATTTTGGAGTTATCAAAAATGAGCACAAATGAGAAAAAAGAATTTTTAGATTTATATCTACTACAACAAGTGAAAATAAATCGTCTTAATTACCTTATAAAAGAAAATCCTTCTCGAAAAGAACGCTACATATCACAAATAAATGCCGCCGAGGCTTTAAGGGAACGAATAGAACTTGCAATTGAAAATATTGATGGCGGTGTTTTAAGTGAGGTCCTTTGTCAAAAATATCTTTGCGGTAAATCGCTTGAGGAAACTGCACTTACGCTTAATTTCAGCAAACGACACACCGAAAGGCTTTTTATAAAGGCCATTGAATTAGTTAATATATGATATTTTTTCCTCTTTACAAAAAGGGGTTTATATTATATAATGTTATAGAACAAATGTTCAATTTGGAGGTGGGAATTTGGAAAGGATAATACTGCATTGCGACCTTAATAATTTCTTTGCTTCGGTTTCCTTGCTTTATAACCAAACCCTTTATAATTCCCCCGTTGCCGTTTGCGGTGATAAAGAGCAACGCCACGGCATTGTGCTTGCAAAGAACGAAATTGCTAAATCTTTTGGTGTTAAAACGGCCGAAGCAATATGGGAAGCAAAGTCTAAATGCCCCGATTTAATAATCTTGCCCCCTATTTATGATAAATATGAGGAGTTTTCAAAAAAAGCACAGGAAATCTATTTGCGTTATACCGATAAGCTTGAACCGTTTGGAATAGATGAGTGTTGGCTTGATGTTACGGGCAGTACCCTGCTTTTCGGCTCGGGCGAAGATATTGCCAATAGAATACGCGAAGAAATCAAGGCTGAACTTGGTATTACAGTTTCGGTTGGTGTCAGTTTTAATAAGGTTTTTGCCAAACTTGGCAGCGATATGAAAAAGCCTGACGGCATAACGGTTATCTCCCCCGAAAATTTTAGAGATAAGGTATGGCCGTTGCCCGTGGGCGACCTTTTATTTGTAGGCGGAAAAACCGTGCAAAAATTAAACTCGAGCGGAATTTTCACAATAGGCGATATTGCAAACTGCGAAGAGGATATGCTCGTTCGCCTTTTTGGTAAAAATGGCGCTGATTTAAGGCGCTCGGCATTAGGTGAGGACAACTCACCGGTAAAGGATATTAAGGACACGCAAAAGCCAAAAAGCATCGGCCGAAGCGTTACCCTTTCCCACGATTTTACCACCACCGATGAGGTTTGGCAAACCTTTATAACCCTTGCAGAAGATGTTTCTTCTCGCTTGCGCCGTTATTCCCTCTTTGCCGGCGGTGTGCAGGTGCATATAAGGGATACTGCCCTTCACACAAGGGAGATAAGCCACGCCTTAGATACTCCCACCGATATCAGTCTAAACATCGCCCGTGCAGCCCTCGATATTTTTAAGCAAAATTATGATTGGGCTTTACCCCTTAGAAGTATTGGGCTTCGTGCCATCAGCCTAAAGGATAATTTATCAGCGGTGCAACAAAATTTCTTTTCCGATATTGAAGAAACCGAAAAAAGTGAAAAAATAGAGGACAGCATACACTCTATAAGAAAAAAATTCGGTGAGGACAGCATAAAACGAGCCCGCACCGTAAAATAAAAAAACACCGCCGAAGCGGTGTTTTTTATTATTAAAATTAAGCCTTGCCTACCGAACCGAAAAGTTCCATCTTTTCCTTAACGGTAGCCTTAATAGCCTCAACGCCGGGTGCAAGCAATTTTCTCGGGTCAAAGCCTTTGCCCTCAAGGTCCTTACCTGCCTCAATATATTTTCTTGTAGCATCAGCAAAGGACAACTGGCACTCGGTGTTTACATTGATTTTTGATACGCCCAAAGAAATAGCCTTTTGAATCATATCTGCCGGGATACCTGTACCACCGTGAAGCACCAAAGGCATATCGCCTGTGAGCTGTTGGATAGCGTCAAGAGTCTCAAAGCTAAGACCTGCCCAGTTTGCAGGATATTTACCGTGGATATTACCAATACCTGCCGCTAACATTGTAACGCCCAAATCAGCAATCATTTTGCACTCGTTGGGGTCTGCACATTCGCCGGCACCTACAACGCCGTCTTCCTCACCACCGATAGAGCCAACCTCGGCCTCCAACGAAATGTTAAGGTTTTCACAAATTCCAACCAATTCCTTGGTTTTTTCAATATTTTCTTCAATCGGATAATGAGAACCGTCAAACATTACAGATGAGAAGCCGGCCCCAATACACTTCTTTGCGTGCTCGTATGAACCATGGTCAAGATGAAGAGCGACGGGAACTGTAATGCCAAGCTCATCAATCATGCCGTTTACCATACCTACAATAGTCTTATAGCCGCACATATATTTACCTGCGCCCTCAGAAACACCAAGAATAACCGGTGAATTAAGTTCCTGCGCTGTGAGCAAAATTGCCTTTGTCCACTCAAGGTTGTTGATATTGAACTGGCCAACTGCATATTTGCCTGCCTTTGCCTTTGTGAGCATTTCTTTTGCCGATACTAACATTTTTTTGCCTCCTAAATTTTACTACTTATATTGTATAATAAAACGCCGCTAAAATCAAGTCTTAGCGGCATTTTTAATGAATTAGTTTACTGCATATTTGCTTTTTTTCTTTTGAGGGGTTTCAGGGTTGATTTTTTCGGGGCGTGCCTCCAAAAGAGAGGGGTCCTCAAGATATTTTTTCATCTTTCGGAAAGCAACAGCAAAATAACTACCCGAACAAATACGCTCATCCATAACAACACCCAAGGGGATGCACTTTTCAAAAACTATTTCGCCGCCTACCCTCTTTGCAACCTCGCGGGAATTACCCATAGTAATACCCACACCTGTTGTACCAAACTCATATACATGGTGGAAAATATGGTTTGTGCGAATTGAAGCCAAATTTGAAATAAGCAAACTTGTATGGAAAGGACTTGCGTCAATTATCGACTTCGGTAAAAGTCCGTATTTATCCATAAATTTGAAAATTTTAACACCTATATTAAGTAAACCCGGAAGGCTAAGCAAAACCTTAATCAACTTTTCGGTTTTGTTGTTATCGGGTTGATAACGGTTTGCCTCAACATAATCGTTGATAATATTATTGACATCGAAAATGGTATTCTCATAATCAAGATACATTTTAGACATTGTGCCGTGACTGCCCTGACCTGATTTTAGCACCACCATACCAACCGCAATCTCATTGCGGGCATACATTTTTTTATTAACTATAAATCGGTTAAGCTCAGGAAATTCTGCTACTGTACGCAAATAGGCTGCAATGATAACTGCCATATGGGAAATGCTTATACCCTCTTTACGTTTTGCATTAATATATTTTTGAATTGGCTCAACAGGGATATCCAACTCAATCATATTCATAGCATCATATCTTTTATCCATAATATGAGCCGCAACATTATACATCGGGTCGATATTTCTAAGTCTAACACCGTCTGCACGCATAATAACACCCCTAAACAAATTATAAGTTATTATAACATTATTCTCGACATTTTTCAACCTTTTTCAAACATCATGAACATTTCCCTATATATTTATTTGTATTATAAAGCAAAAATGCCTCTCCAAACGGAGAGGCATTTTTAATTACTTATAGATTTTACGAGCTACATAGCTTGTATGGAGGTCGTGGTGAGCCTTGTGGCCACCAAAACCATCGTACCACTCGCTGTAAAGTTTCTTAACAACGGGTGATTCGTGTGACATACGAAGCGGCATAGCAGCATCCTGGTCGTAAAGTGCCTTTGCACGAACAGCCTTAAGGTCAACTGTATCTCTTACATACTGAGGTTGTATCGGCTGACCGCCGCCGTTTACACAGCCGCCTGGGCAACCCATGATTTCGATAAAGCCCCAACCCTTAGGATTGCCTGCTTTAAGTGAATCCATAACAACCTTAGCCGCACCTGCGCCCGAAGCTACGCAAAGCTTGAGCTCTTGACCGCCAACATTAACGGTTGCTTCCTTAATACCCATTGTGCCACGAACTGCGTGAAGGTCGATTGCCTCATTAGCACCGTTAAGCCAAGCGTTTGCAGTACGAACTGCAGCTTCCATAACGCCGCCTGTTGCACCAAAAATAACGCTGGCGCCTGTTGACTCGCCAAGCGGGTCATCAAACTTCTCATCCTCAAGTGCTGTAAACTTAATGCCTGCACGGTCAATCATACGGGCAAGTTCTCTTGTAGTAAGAGCAATATCAACATCAGGTACACCTGCTGCGCTTTGGTCATCACGGCCAATCTCAAACTTTTTAGCTGTACAAGGCATTACCGATACAGAAACGATATCCTTGGGGTCGATGCCCATCTTCTCGGCATAGTAGGTCTTAATAACTGCGCCTGCCATTTGCTGAGGTGACTTGCAGCTTGAAAGGTGGTTGATTAAATCAGGATAATAATACTCGCAGAACTTAACCCAACCAGGTGAGCAAGATGTAATCATAGGTAATACGCCGCCGTTTTTAATGCGCTCAACCAACTCGTTTGCTTCCTCAACGATTGTAAGGTCGGCAGCGAAATCGGTATCAAACACCTTATCGAAGCCAAGGCGACGAAGAGCGGCAACCATTTTGCCCTCAACGTTTGTGCCGATAGGCATATCAAAGCACTCGCCAAGTGTTGCACGAACTGAGGGTGCGGTTTGAACTACAACGTGCTTAGTGGGGTCAGCAAGAGCTTCCCAAACAGCAGCTGTGTCATCCTTCTCAACCAATGCGCCTGTGGGGCAAACTGCGGTACACTGACCGCAAGAAATACAAGAGGTCTCACCCAAGGGCAAGCGGAAAGCAGAACCGATATTGGTATCCATACCTCTATCATTCGCACCGATAACTGCAACATACTGCTCTTGACAAGCGGCAACACAGCGACGGCAAAGAATACATTTATTATTATCTCTTACTAGGTGAGGTGTTGATGTGTCAAGCTCATAATGGGGCTTGGAGCCTGCAAAAGCATCCTCATCTACGCCATATTCACGGCAAAGCTTTTGAAGCTCGCAGTTTGTAGAACGAACACAAGAAAGACATTTCTTTTCGTGTGTAGAAAGGATAAGCTCAAGTGTTGTTTTGCGTGCCTTTTGAACCTTAGCGGTGTTGGTTTGAACCTCCATACCCTCGGCTACGGGATAAACACAAGCAGTTACAAGACCGCGTGCACCTGTTGCTTCAACAACACAAATACGGCAAGCGCCGATTTCGTTTTTATCCTTCATAAAGCAAAGTGTAGGAATTTCTACGCCTGCTTTACGGGCTGCCTCCAAAATAGTGGAGCCCTTCGGTACGCTTACAGCAATACCATTAATTTTCAAATTTACCATTTCCATTATTATAAGGCTCCTTTCTTACTGTTTGCTGATTGCCTTGAACTTACAGCTACCAATACAAGCACCGCACTTAACGCACTTGTTAGCATCGATAGCATAAGAGGGCAATTTATGACCAGCGGCAATATAATCAGTCTTAGAAATTGCATCAGCGGGGCAGTTTCTTGCACACATACCGCAACCGATACACTTTTCTTTATCAATTGTAAAGGTAAGAAGGTCTTTACATACGCCTGCGGGACACTTCTTATCAACAACGTGTGCAATATACTCATCTCTAAAGAAGTTGAGTGTTGCAAGAACGGGGTTAGGTGCAGTCTGACCAAGGCCACAAAGTGAGTTAGCCTTGATGTAGTTGCTGAGTTCTTCGATTCTATCAATATCCTCAAGTGTACCCTTGCCCGAAGTAATCTTATCAAGCAATTCAAGCAAGCGTCTTGTGCCTACACGGCAAGGTGTACATTTACCGCAAGATTCCTCAACAGTAAACTCGAGGAAAAACTTAGCCATATCAACCATACAGTTGTCCTCATCCATAACGATAAGACCGCCTGAACCCATCATACAACCGATAGCAGTGAGGTTATCGTAATCAACGGGTGTATCAATAAGAGACGCAGGGATACAACCGCCCGAAGGACCACCTGTTTGAGCTGCCTTAAACTTCTTGCCGTTAGGAATGCCGCCGCCGATATCATCAATGATGTGGCGAAGTGTAGTACCCATAGCAATCTCAACAAGACCTGTGTTGTTGATTTTACCGCCCAAAGCGAATACCTTTGTACCCTTTGATTTCTCGGTACCCATTGAAGCAAACCAATCAGCACCACGAAGGATAATCTGAGGAATGTTAGCAAAGGTTTCAACGTTATTTTCAACTGTAGGTGAGTTGTAAAGTCCCTTAACAGCCGGATACGGAGGACGGGGACGAGGCTCACCGCGGTTACCCTCAATAGAGGTCATAAGAGCAGTTTCCTCACCGCAAACGAATGCGCCTGCGCCGAGACGGATATGCAAATCAAAATCAAAGCCGCTGCCGAAAATGTTTTTACCGAGAAGACCGTACTCTCTTGCTTGGTCGATAGCAATCTGAAGTCTTGCAACAGCAATAGGATACTCGGCACGAACATATACATAACCTTGAGTAGCGCCGATAGCATAACCTGCAATAGCCATAGCCTCGATTATACAGTGGGGGTCACCCTCAAGCACCGAACGGTCCATAAATGCACCGGGGTCGCCTTCATCGGCATTACATACGACATACTTTTGCGGAGCCTGGTTAGGAGCGGTAAGAGCCCACTTTCTACCTGTGGGGAAGCCACCGCCGCCACGACCGCGAAGACCAGAATCGGTAACGCACTTAATAACATCTTCCGGTGTCATTTCGGTAAGAACCTTACCGAGCGCTGCGTAACCGTCCATAGCGATATATTCATCAATACTTTCAGGGTTAATAACACCGCAGTTTCTTAAAACTACACGGTTTTGCGATTTGTAGAAAATTGTATCACTTAAAGCAATATTTTTGATATCCTCTACCTTTTCATCGCTGCCTGTATCACTGTAGATAAGTCTCTCAACAGGACGGCCCTTCAAAAGGTGTTCGTTAACAATTTCCTTAACATCGTCCACCTCAACACGGCTATAAAAAGTACCGTCGGGATAAACGATAACAACCGGGCCTAAAGCACAAAGACCAAAGCAACCGGTTTGTACCAATTTTACTTCTTCAGCAAGACCTGCTTCTTCAATGCTTTTTGTAAAAGCCTCTTGAATACTAACACTGCCCGAAGAAGTACAACCTGTACCGCCACAAATCAATACATGTGCACGAATCATAAATTATACCTCCTACTATTTCTGATAAGCAGCGATGGTGTATTCATTTATAACCTTGCCGCCTTTAAGATGTTCCTCAACAATGCGTTTTGCCTTGTCGGCATCAACCTTAACATAGGTAACCTTTTCCTTGTCAGCCTCATAAACCTCAACGACGGGTTCGTACTGACAAATACCGATACAGCCTGTCTGCGTAACAGTAACACTGTTCATAAGACCCTGCTCGTTCACCTGCTCAACTATGGTGTTGAGAACAGGTCTTGCGCCTGCCGCAATACCGCAAGTAGCCATACCAACCACTACGCGCTTTTCGGCACCGCCCTCGCGGATAATAACCTTATCACGCATTTTGTCTCTGATTGCTTGCAATTCAGCCAACGATTTCATTTTAAGCACCCTTTCAAGTATATATTTGTTTATTTGTAAATCTCGGAATACTGTTCTCTTAAATACTCCTCAATCCATTTTATAACCTCATAACTGTTTAGCGGGACCTCACCCAATATCTCACGCAGCTGCCTTGTATCAAGACTCACTCGCCCCTCCTCGATTATGTGTTCAAAGAGGAAATCTGAATCGGGATGTCCCTGAATTAAAGTTCGTATTGTTTCAACCACATCGCCAAGAGGCGTACAGTCGATATTTGATTTATCAAAGGTGGCCCTAACTATCGTACCGTGCGAATCGGGGAATTCATCAATGTGCCGTGATTTTATCGAAAGCTCTCCTCCCGCTTGCTCTGCTTGGAGCTTCAAAAGCGGAATCCCAAGGCCTACACTTCTCGTCGTGCGGGTTGTGTAAAACGGGTTTGTTACGCTTTCGAGTATTTCACGGGTCATACCCTTTCCGTTATCGGTAATTTGTATTTCGAGGGCGTTTCCCTTTTCTCTTACCTTGATTTCGGTAAATGACGAACCGGCTTTTAGAGAGTTTTCGGTAATATCTAAAATATTTAAGGATAATTCTTTCATATTATCACCTCAAAAACTCGAACAGGGCCGCCACTATATCCTCGCCCTCAAGCTCGAGATACCACTTAGCCTCACTTATATCCTCAAGCCTGTGTGCATCCGAACCTGTAATGATTTTTTCCTTTGGCAAGGGACAATCAACGGTATCTATAAGGCTCATATCGTGAAGCTCGGCTACTGTAAATTTCGGTGCCGGCGGAAATGCGCCTAAAACCGAAATAATTCCGTAGGAATTTCTATCAATATGGGCGGGATAACAAACACCGTCAAAGCTTTTAACTGCCAAATACGCCTCATCTAAAGAGAGTGCCGTGGCAAGTGTTAAAAGATTTGGCACTTTGCCTATCATATTATCCTCAGCATCCAAAATAATCTGTTCGCCGAAAATATCTGGGCGGTTTGGCACCGCCATACGCTTATCCTCCAAAAAGTCATCAAACTGTGTGGCTTTTTCTAAGGACGGGAAAAGGCATACAAGATGTATTTCCTCCGCCGTGGTAAGCTCCATTCCCGCAATTGCCGTTACGCCGTAAAACTCGGCAGCCTTAAAAAATGCGGGACAGTTTTTTGTGGTGTTATGGTCGGTTAAAGCCATAATGTCAAGTCCGTTTAGCTTGCCGAACCCCACGATCGATGCAGGGGTTGCATCATTATCCCCACAAGGCGACAATGCCGAATGGATATGCAAATCATAATAATACTTTTTCATATAATATCTCGCAAAGCAACCGCCGCCTCATAGGCTGTTTTATCGGTTGTAAGGATATTTATGTTTTTTTGCTCAGCCGTTTTAATGACCTCGCCATCGGGCTTTACACCCTCACACATAATAACACAGGAAACATCACTTAGTGTTGCAACTGCCAAAACATTAAGGTTTGACATAATAGTGAGCCAAGCATTTCCGCTTTGCGCTCTACCCATAACCCAGCTGAGCAAATCGCCAATATAAACACCCTCGATTTCACGCTCGCTATCAGCAATATGGGCTGCCCTAAAGCCAAAGCCTGTTAATTCCTTTACAGTCACACAATCACTCCTGTTTGTTATCTTTAATGCGACACTTATCAATCGTTGTTTGACCCTTAACTATGTCCTCCGCAAATGCTCGGCAGCAAGGCGCTCCGCAAGAGCCACAATCTATACCCGGAAGTTCTGCCTTTATACGCTGAATATCGGCCATCATCCTCATTGACTCGGCCATACTTGAGCCAAGCCGTGAGATTGGTTGATAAACAGGCAAATCCTCAAACATAAACTCCTCTGGAACATATAACTGTTCTTTGGGAACATTGTTTTGTGAAACGGGAAGATATCTTCTAAGTCCCTTAAGGCGAGCTCTCGCAATAAAGGGGTTTTGTATCGTCATAACTCCGCCGACACAACCGCCCGTACAAGCATTAAGCTCAATAAAATCAAGGGGTGGCATATTTCCGTTTTCCATTTGGTCAAGCACACGGTTTACATTTTCAATACCGTCAGCCGCAAGGTAATTATCGTTGAATATAGATGTTGCCTCGCCGCCTGATGTTGCCCAACTGATGCCTATAACACCTGAATGAGCGATACTTTCAATTTTATCGCCATAGCGCATAACATTGATAAGTTGGAAATATATATCGCTTATCGAAATCACAAGGTCAACCTTGCTTTTATAACCCGCAAAACCGTTTTTAACATAGCTTGCCTTTGCGGGGCAAGGTGATATAAAGCAAACACCTATCTCCTCGTCACGAAGTTCAGGATGTTTTTCTTTTGCTCTTTGCCTTGCAATACCCGCCGCCACCTCAACGGGAGGCAGCATATGGATAATGTTATCCATAAGGGACGGGAAGCGTAAACTTATAAGTCTCACAACCACGGGGCACGCCGAGCTGATTGCCGGCTTCTTCACACCTTCTGTTTTCAGATACATACGAGTGTATGCCGTAACAAGTTCGGCCGCAGCTGATACCTCAAAAACATCATCAAAACCAAGTTTTATAAGACCGTCTAAGATATAATCAATCTCATCGAGATTATCAAACTGTCCATAAAGTGAGGGAGCAGGCAATGCGATTTTATATTTGAATTTTTCCATTTCGCTAAGCTGGTTACAAACAGCCTTTTTAGCGCTGTGGGGACATACCCTTATACACTCACCGCAATCTATGCACCTTGCCTCATTTATAACAGCATGACCATCCCTGATTCTTATAGCCTCGGTAGGACAGTGCTTAAGACAGGTTGTGCAGCCGTTACACTTTTCCAAGTCTAAATAAACTGAATGCTCATATTTACCCATAAAAATTACCTTTTTTACTGAATATTTATCCGCATTGTGATTTTGGTGCCCACACCAACTGTAGAATCTATCTCTAAGGAATCTGAATATCTTTTCATATTCGGCAGACCCATACCGGCGCCAAAGCCCAATGAACGAATATTATCGGTAGCAGTTGAGAAGCCCTCCTGCATAGCCTGTTCAATATCCTTAATACCGGGACCATTGTCTGTAAGAACTATTTCAACATATTCCTCAGTTACGGAAAGGTCGGCGACGCCGCCTCCCGCATGGATAACCATATTTATCTCGCCCTCATACATAGCGATTGATACACGCTTTATAAGCTCGGGCGGTAGCCCTAACTGCCTTAAGGTTTTCTTAAATGCAATCGACGCCTGACCTGCCGAAGTAAAGTCAGTCCCGTCAACATTAAAATGGAATTTTAATGCTTCAGACATTTTTAACCTTATTTCCTACAAGGCCGCTGCTGTACAAAATGCCGCAAGCCTCATACATTCTTTTATCAGTAGCAAGCAATACAATACCGCTTTCCTTGGCTAACTCAATAATATCAGCCCCGGGTCTTTTAGAGCGAACAAAAATGATGCATTGCATATCCATCATCTCGGCTGTACGAACAACCTGTGCATTTACAAGACCGGTAATAAGCACTGCCTGGTCCTTTACATAGGCTAAAACATCACTCATCATATCGCTGCCGCAAGCAGAATATACGTGACGTCCTAGACCATCTTCGTTACAAATGACTTCGGCTCCAAGTAACTCTTTGATAGTACTAATTTTCATACTTAAAGTCCTTTGAATTAGTTATATTTTGCGAGAATTGAATCAACATCATCGGCAGTAAGACGACCGTAAACCTCTTCATTTACTGTGAGTACAGGGGCCAAACCGCAAGCGCCTATACAACGGCAAGCTGTAAGTGAAAATTTGCCATCAGCAGTGCACTCATCAGCGCCAATACCTAATTTTTCGCTGAGCTTATCCATAATCTCGCCTGCACCTTTAACATAGCAAGCAGTACCAAGACAAACCGAAATGTTGTACTCACCCTTAGGCGTAAGTGAGAACTGTGCATAGAATGTTGCAACACCGTAAACCTTCTCAAGCGGAACATCCATACCCTCAGCTATCATTGTTTGAACCTCAATCGGAAGGTAGCCATAGATATCCTGAGCCTGTTGCATTACACTCATTAAAAGGCTTTTATCATGCTTGCAGGAATCAATTACTGCCATAAGCTGCTTCTTTTGGTCCTCAGTTCCCTTAAAGGGAAGATTGCTGATTTTCTTTTGCATAATCTTTATCCTCCTTGTTGAATATACAAGTAGCAACAGCCGACTTTGCTAAATTTTTAACAAACTTTCGGACTGTAATATACCTTATACACGATTATACCACACAATACGAATTTTTTCTACCCTTTATTAAATTATTTTTTATTTTTATATATTAAATATATAATCGATATACGGCGATTGAATTTTTAGGTCATTATATATGTAAAAACAAAAACAGATGGCAAAACCATCTGTTTTTTGAGAACTTCTACCCTATTTTCCGCAGTTTTTATCAAACGACGGGTTACAAGCATAGAAATTTTTAGAGTTCAGTTTATCGGTTGTGATACCGAGTGCTTCACCAAAGCGTTGATAGTGAACTATCTCACGCTGTCTTAAGAACTTTAACGGGTCCCGAATATCGGGGTCATCGATGAGCCTTAAAAGATTGTCATAGGTGGTTCTTGCCTTTTGTTCGGCAGCAAGGTCCTCGTGCAAGTCGGTTATAATATCGCCTTTTGCCTGTATATATTCGGCTCTCCAAGGCAACCCGCTTGCTGCAATGGGATAAACGCCTGTTGTATGGTCAACAAAGTATTTATCAAAGCCAGCTTCGGTTATTTGCTTTTCGGTTAGGTTTCTTGTTAACTGATAAACCATTGCACAAACCATTTCGAGATGTGCGAGTTCCTCGGTTCCGATGTCGGTTAATAAGCCCTTTACTTCGGCATAGGGCATACTGTAACGCTGTGTCAAATAACGCATAGATGCACCAAGCTCACCATCGGGGCCGCCATATTGACTGATTATAATTTGTGCGTATTTTGGGTTAGGATTTTTAATATTTACAGGATATTGTAATTTCTTTTTATATTGCCACATGCTACATATTCGCCTCATTTTCCCATGGCCAAGGATTATTTACCCAGGCAAAAGGAGCGCTTGCAGGAGCGTCATTTACAGAAACGATGTATTTACCATACATTTTTTCATATTGACGGACAAGTTCCGCACGCTCCGCGCGTATTTTTTGGAGTGCCTTTAGCCCCTCAGGACAATTTGGATGGGTATCAAGATAGAGATTAAGCTCTACAAGAGCAAAATCATAAGCGTCGATTTTTCTTTTAAGAGTTTGCTGAGTGTTCATCGGTCATCAACCCTTCTATTGAAAGGTTTATAAAGCTCAGCAAAGATTGTGCCCTTATTAAAGCCCTGCTCAACATCCATAAGACCAAGCTGTGTTTGGTTTCGCACATACGCCATAGCGAGAGGTTTTGAGGCAGGTTGCATTTCGGGCAAATTTGTCAAATAAATAAGGTTGCCCATATCGTTGAACATCATATCTTTCCTTTCAGGCCGCCTTGTACATTGTATGCCGAAAAATACGCGAGGTGAATTTTAATATCATTCTAATGGTAAAAAGCGTCCGCGCCGACAGGTTTTCCTATCGGCGCGGACACTTGTATTTTGCTATTTGGATAATAAGTAAATTATTGTGCAGCAGCGCTAACTGTTGCTGTAGCTTTAGTGCCTGAGCCCAAAGGCGGCTGTACACTGTGGTTCTTATACTGATTGAAGGTTAAGGACTTCTTGCATATAAGTACATTATAAAGGGCTGCAAGACCTGCAGGTGGCGAGGTGTAGTCACCAAGATAACCTTCAATTGTTGCTTCAAAGCCTTCTCGGTTGCCGATTTGCTTAGCGGCATTGATTGTTGTGAAGTAATACGAAGCCTTTGATGCCTTCGGATTGAACTCAGACTTAAGCATACCTGCCTCGGTAACACCAATTGAGCACATCCAAACCTTATCGATATCAAGCACATTAACCTTGGTGTAAAGGGCCGCCATCGAAGTTGACTGCCAAGCACCCATTGAACCGCCGCGCATTGTTACATCCTTGGTTTCATCAAAGAAGGGCAAGAGTTCAACAACCTTAAGTGCGGTATAGTTACGGATAAGCATACCATACTGGAAGAGTTGTGTTGGGTCTTCAAACTCGGTTTTGCTGCTATCAAATATGAAATTATTGTTACCGCCGTTTACGGGAGTTTTAGCACCAAGCGCCGAAGAAGCTGTGTTTTTAGTTGTTTCATCAACAACACCGTTTTTAACATAGCTGTTGATAACACCTGTACCGTTTGTACCGATTTCAATTACTGAACTTGAGGAATAAGCGGGATTCCAATAATAGCCGCCGTAGCCTTGATATCTACCCAAAATTCCGTAAGTAGCACCCGTTGTTACATCCTTTGGAATTGCGATATAACCCGATGACGGACGGAGGTTGTATGTCGGCAAACCTGTTGCATCGGAAGCTGCATCGTAGTTGCCACCCTCGGAAATATCAAACAAATGATTAGCATCATTTGCCTTAATACCTACAATTGCATTAGTTGCAATTCTATAGTTAAAGGAAACTGCCTTGTTACCGGTATATACAGTTTGTAGATACATAAGGTCAACGTCGTTATGTGTGAGGGTATATTCAGCGCCAATTTGCGGATTAGTAAGCTGTGCTGTAATAAAGTCTGTGATTTGAGTGCTGTTTGCAGCAATTGCGGGAGCCAAGGTGTTGGCTACAAATGTATCAACATTATTTCTTAATGTGTCGTACATCGTCTTTACCGTTGCATCATCTACATAGAAACTTTCATCGTATGCAGCGGTGATGTTTTTGTAATCAGCAAGGGCTGAAAGGTTTGCAGTTTCAACAACCTCACCATTCTTGCCAATGATTTCAACCATAAGCCTTACAGTACCGGGTTGTTTCATTTGGGTGGTGATTGTAAAGATACGGTCATCAAACTGGCCGCTGGCAACAACACAGTTAGAATTATATCTGTTAGTAGCATTCAAATAAGAAAGATTAGATGCTTCTAAAACGCTCTCATTGCCATAAAGGTTTTCGGAAGGATTATCCTTCATAAGAACATAGTTTATTTTGTAGTTACCCTTTATGCGAAGCTTAAAGGTAATATCCTCATTAAGTGAGTATGAGAAAGAGTTGACAGCCGAGGTGTTTACAAAATCATTCTCGGTGCCGCCCTCTAAGATAGCATCAAGCTCGGTTGTGCCTTTTACATATTCAGGATACATAGCCGCCTCAATTTCTGCGTAAGATTTTTCTTGAACATCGCCATAAGAATAGCCAACAGTTTCATCAGCCTTCGTGTACTGAATATAAGTTACAGCACTAAATTGAAGTGCCTTGTACTGTTGTTCATCAAGACCTAAATCAGCAAGGCCGCCGAGAATTGCATTAACATCCGAGAAATCCTCAGAGTATGCAGTTACCGTCTTATGCTTAATGTTAAGAGCCGATTGACCGTTTAATTTGCCAAGCACAACCTCTTGGGTATCAGCATTAAAGGTTTGTTCAGCATTTGCGGGAATTTTAAGTTCGGCATCACGAAGAAGGATTGACGGAATAACAAGTGTACCAATTGCCTTAACAGTAGCAGTTGTGCCATCATCAAGAGTGATTGTATCACTTGTAACATTTACGCCATCATACTTAATTGCGGGAAGTCTATTCATAAACTTAAGCGCCGCACCTTTAGCATCGCTTGCAGGACGAATCGATGAACCAAGATAGAAAACATCATCTTCAATATTTTCGGTTGTGGTTTCAAAGGTAACAGTTGCCTTTTCAGGTCTAAATGTTTGGAAAGCAAAGCTCTTACCTGTTGTATCGGCCAAGGTCAATACACTGTATGTGTTTGCGCCCTCACTAATCTTAATAGAGTTAGGAATAATTGTTATCTTATCATTTACCTTAACATTATAAACATTTTCCTTTGTGGCCGAAGGCACAAAACTTACATTTTCATCAGGAACAATTTCGGTGTACTGACTATCAAGCAAATCGCTTTCCTCAGATGACACAATGTTGATAACCTTTGAAACGGGAACGCCGTTATATGTACCTGTGATTGTAAACTCAGTTCCCTTAGCCGAAGTGATAAGCTTGCCGTTTACAATTGAGAAATTTTCAGTTATAACATTATCCCAAATAATATTTGTGCCAAGGATATCTTCATCGTTAACCTTAACAGAGATTTTAGAAAGGTCAACTGTTGCATTAACAGGAACATTTACATCATCTGGAAGAACAATTTCCTCAAATGCAAGGCCGTTAGTCTTAGCAAAACTTTCGGCATAAGAGCCCTTGAAACCGTGAATTGTCACATCACTCTTAAAGGCATTTGATTGCCAGTTTTGACCATCTGCACTGGGGTTCATAACATATACATCCTTAAGGCCTGCAAGAGAATTTGAGGCATCGGTAAATGCATTTGCTCCCAATGTAGCAAGGGTTGAGGGAAGTGTAATTTCGGTAAGAGATGTACAACCTCTAAAGGCCGAGTTGCCAATACTTGTCAATCCCTCGGGCAAGTTGATATCGTATAACGAGTTACACTCATAGAAGGAATATGTTGCAATAGAAGTAACGCTCTTTGCAAGTTTTACTTTTTTAAGTGAACGGCAGGTACCGCAAGCCTGGTCAGATACCCTGTTGCCTACGAACTCGATTTCCTCAAGGCTATGGCAATACTGGAAGGTACCATTAGAATGAGTACGAATCTTGGCATTTATCTTCTTAAGAGAAACTGCGCCTTCAAAGGCATAAGCGGCAAGGTCTAATTCTCTGCCGTGATAATCAACATATCTAAGGGAAGAAGCCTGTTCAAAGGCGCCACCTGTTGTTGTGGTCCAATTGGCCACTTGAGTTATACTTGAATCCAACTTAACGCCATCAACATCCGGAAGCACCAAAACTTCTACCGGAAGTGCAGCATAAGCATAATTATTAAAGGTTTTAAGATTGGTTGCGGCGCTTAAATCAAGCATACCAATCGGAGCATGCCTGTTACCGAAAAGTGTTTCGTTGCTTGTTGCAGAAACGCTTGTAAGGGTACCAATATCATCATTAGTAACCGTAACCTTGTTTACGGGACCTGTAATAGTGATAGCGCCTGTTTCGGCGTTAATTGTGTATCCGCCGATATCTTGATAGCCCGCAAATACCTTTGCGGCGGCAGGACTAACACCAAGAATTTTCTCAGTGGGCAAAAGTTTTGCATTGTTTACAACAACATCATCAAGTTCTACCTTGCAATCAAGAATACTATAAGTTGCTGTTTCGGCGTTTTTAGAAGTAAGGTCGTCTTTACCATAGAGCACCCAACCTACTGTACCTTGATAGTACATCTTGTTGTAAATATTATAACCTGTGATAGCATCTACCGAAAATTTAGCATCTGTTGTATCACGAGTAAAGGTAATCTTATCGTCTCGGAAAATAACTGTTTGATTGTTAATTACAGTATCAATATTTACATAAGTACCGTTCAAATATATGTTATACCAGTTGGTAGGATACAACTTATAATAGTCCTCATTAGACATGGTGCTTCCGGTACCTACTCTGCTGTAATATACCTGGTGATAGTGTTTACCAATAAGTACTATACCTGTATTGTTGTGATATCCAATACCGGCGCCTACAAATGCCGAAGCACCATTTTTATTATTTAACTGCCAGGGTGTTGTTGTTTGAGAAGCAGGTGCGATCCATTTATTCGGGTCAGCGTCAGATTTGCTTGAAGTATGGTTGTGCTGTGCGAAACGACCGATAAGACCTGAAAATGTTTCAGAGGTCGGGTCCTCTTGCACGGTTGAAGTGAACTTATAGTTGGTGAGATTTTCAAGAAGTTCATTCTTTAAGACAACAACAAGAGAATATCTATTGAAATGCTTCTTTTCTGCATCATTTTCAGCCATAAACTTGTTCAAGTTCCAATAGTCCACCGGAGCGTATCCGTTAAGACCATTTTGTGCCGCAAAGTTAGTTGTAGCATCAAAAGAAACAAAATCGCTATAACCATCTACTGTTTCGGCATCAAGTGTAGCGGCATCGGTATATGCTTTATCCTTTACCGAATGCAAGAAGATTGACACACCAAACTCACTTGAATAGTCACGAGGAACATATTCGTCCTTTTCCTCATCGTAAACATAGGAATCACGATAATCGTTCTCATAGATTACATAAGAGTCCTCGCTTGCAAGCTTAACAATGGGGAAAACCTTCATTGTTACGGCCGAGTCAGCCTTCAAGGTAGCAACAAGTGTGTATGCGCCCCTCTCATAAGCCTCAATTTTACCGTCAACAATATTGATGTCGGTAGTTTTAACACCGTCACCAAGTGTCCATGTGAAAGCATCACCACTGTATGTATTTTCATCAATGGTAACCTTAAAATTTGCGGGGTCAACACGGTAGCCCGCTGTCATAGGAATAACGGGGTCAGCCGCAGTTACTGTGTAGTAATCCACAGTGTCAGCCGAAGCGACAACTATAGTTGCAACGCTTGTTAACACAAGTGCCACTGCTACTATTAGCGCTAACGACTTTCGGGAAATGCGCGAAAGTAATTTTTTCATAGCATTCTTCTCCTTTTATGTTAATCATACACTTTAATTATACTGCTGTAAACTCTATATTTTCAATTCGCACAATTTACAACATATATTTGTGATATTTATACAAATTCACCAACATATGTAGATTTGGGTGTCCACAACCGCCCGCAACAACCAATTATATATTATCATTTCGTGTAGGGAACGGCCTATGTGCCATTCCGCATCAAATTAAAAAGGGAACGATAAAAACCGTTCCCTCGAAAACTCAAAACAATACTTAATTATAAATTCCGCCGAAAAGTTCCTCGGCAAACCAAACCTTTTTTGCCTCAAAGGTTTTGCCATCAAGATAATTGAGTATCCCCGCATCGCTCTTAAAACTAAAGGTTAATTTATAGGAATAAAGCGCCTGCTTGTTAAATCCTCTCTTTTTATCCTCGGCAAGTTTGCCATACTTACCGTCGCCCAACAAGGCGTGCCCTATACTTGCCATGTGGGCACGAATTTGATGGGTGCGACCTGTAAGAAGCAAAATTTCAAGCAAAGTAAGCCCATCTTTATATTTTAGCACCTTATACCTTGTGCGTATTATTTGACTGTTTTCGGTAGGCTTTTTGCTTAAATACACCTTATTTTTATCGGCGTTTTTCTCTAAATAGGCAGTTAATTCTTCCTCGTTCTTTTGAAAACGACCGTGAGCCACCGCTATATACACCTTATCAATTTCACGACTTTTAATCTTATCACATAAAACGCGAAGCGCCTCGGCATTTTTAGCCGCTATAACTATACCGCCTGTATTGCGGTCAATACGATTGGCAAGGGCGGGCTTAAAGGAGTTTTCATTTTCGGGGTTATACTCCCCTTTTTCATACAAATAACGCTGAATTCTACCAATAAGAGTATCATTATATTCGTTTTTATCAGGGTGGACAATCAGTCCCTGCGGTTTATCGGCAAGCAAAATATTTTCATCCTCATAAACAATACTTAATTTATCCGAGGATGACAAAAAATCATATTTAGGAACAACAGGGGCAAAAAATTCATCCTTTATATACATAGCAACAACATCTCCGACATTGAGCCTCGTATCAATTTGGGCACGCTTCGAATTAACCTTAATGTTTTTTGTGCGTATAGCCTTATACATCAAAGATTTCGGCAAAAGCGGCACTGTTTTGGCAATAAACTTATCAAGGCGCTGATTGGCATCATTATTACCAATAACAAAACTCTTCACAAGGACCCCCCTCTCTTTCTTTTACCTAATAAATATACCACCTATCCCCCCTTTTTTCAACAAGATATTGCAAATTGATATTTACAAACTTTATAAAAGTGGTATAATAGTTATGTTATATTTATTGTATTTACGGAGTGAAAAAATTGAATTCCAATTTACATGAAGGGCATCGCAAAAGAGTTAAAGATGAGTTTGCAGCCGGCGGATGCCGCATTGATAATATGAGTCCCCACAAAGTTCTTGAACTTGCGCTGTTTTATGCCATACCAAGAAAAGATACAAACGAAATAGCCCACCGCCTTATAAACAAATTTGGCTCTATCAACAATGTGCTTTCGGCAACAATAGAGGAACTGACTTCCATTGAGGGTGTAGCCGAAAACACCGCCGTATTTCTAAAACTTATAAATCAGGTGGGTCGATTAAGTTTTAATGACCAAACCAACCAAAAGCCCCTTTTCACTTCACCCGAACAAGCCGGTAATTATGTGATGGCAAAGTTCAGAGGTGAAAAAGATGAACTTTTTGCGCTTATTTCATTAAACGGAAGCGGCGAACTTATCTCCTTTGATTATTTGAACGATGGCTCGGCCACAAGTGTTGGCATAAACACAAGAAAACTTTTGGAAACCGTTATTTCCCGCCGTGCCGTTGCAGTTATTTTGGCACACAACCATCCGGGTGGTTTAGCCTTGCCCTCAGGCGAGGATATTGCCTCTACAAAGGCAATAGTAAGTTTGCTTCGAAATGTTGGCATAAATGTGATTGACCATTTGATTATTTGCGATACCGATTATGTATCATTAGCGCAAAGCAAAGAGTTTTGTGATATTTTTAGATAAAAAAAGAGGCTTAAGCCTCTTTTTTGTTTTTCTTTTTAGAAATTATTAAAATTACCAATCTTATAACCGCCAAAACCATAACAGCCGTTAAGGCGATGAAAAGCGGCCTTTTACTTTTCTTTGAAACGCTTTCCTCTTTTGGCGGCTGTACACCTTTTTCCTTGCACCACTCGTTTTTGGCTTCAAGCACCGATTTTTCGGTCGGCACAAATTCAGTCTCAGGCATATAGTCTGCCATATACACCTCAGTTTCACTGTTTTTTGCGCCGAAAACCCTCACAGTTGTTGTTGAATTATGACCTGCAAGTTCTACAATGGGAGCTATAGAATCATATTTATCATAAACCGTTGTATCAATTTTACCAAGATTTATATTATCGTTCACAATATATAAATCAAAATGCTCGCCAACTTCGGCAGTTAAATAATAAAAGGCTGAGCCCTCTATTTCCTCAACACTCTCGGGTATTATAATTTCATTAGCGGCAGTTGAACCAAAAGCACGACTTGCAATCTTTTTAACGCCATCGGATATTATAATCTCGCTTAAACGATAACAACCCGAAAAGGCGGTTGTGCCTATACACTCTACATTTGGCGGTATCACAATGCTTTCCAAAATTTTGCAACGCCTAAAGCAAGACATTTCCATCGTTTGTAAAGAAAAGGGCAAGGAAACCTCCTTGAGTTTATCACAATATTCAAAGGCCGATGTTGCCAAATTCTTTATGCCCTCCGACACTACAACACTTTCCAAAAAGGCAGCCGCATCTGAAAAGGCAGCGTTGCCAATTGTTATTAAAGGATATCCTTCTTCATCTACTGAAGGCACAACCACATTTGCATCGTTACCCACATATTTTATAATTTCGCTATCATAAATAACCCAATCATCGTAATTTATGCCATCGATTGCACTTGCGGGCACTGCCCCAATCACGAAAACCGATAAGAACAGCAACAAGACAAAAAATAGTGCCAGCAATCTTTTCACGAAAAATCCCCCTTTGTTTAATTGATTATATCATTTGTTTGTAATTTCCACAACTATTTATTTAATTTCCGTTTTGAAAGGTATGGCGTCCTCGACATCCCTCCCCCATCGCGTAGGAAACGGTCATCGTGCCGTAATTGAAAAAAACGAGGTGCCAAATGACACCTCGTTAATTTATTTCAATTATTCTTCTTCGCCTTTTTCTTCGGCTGCTTCCTCTACGGGAGCTTCCTCGGCTACGAGTTCCTCTGCGGGAGCTTCAACCTTAGCCTTTTTCTTTTTCTTCTTCTTTTTCTTGCCACCCATTACGATAATAAGAACTACAACTACAATAATTATGATAAGCAAGAAACCGCCCATACCGAACATCATAATCATCATCATTTGGGTCATATCTCCGCTTGATGCTGCGTTATTCTTGTTCTTATTTGATGAGCCGACAGTATTGCCGTCCTCATCCTTATCGTTATCGGAATTATCCTCCTTATTGGTCTCATTGGGCTTCTTAGTGGCATCAGGCTTTTGAACACCATTTTCCTTACACCACTCACTCTTTGCTTTGAGTTCATCTGCTTCAATACCGTGGAAGACTGCATAACCCCAAGGTTTATTTGCGGCATCATTCATATATGTTTGAACATACTTTTTAACATTACCGTCCTTAAGGCCATAGATGTGCATCTTGGTGGTTGTGTTATAGCTTGAATAGTTATCCCATGTTGTTAGCTCGAAAATCGGGCCTGTTGTGCCCCAATTTTCAGGAAAATGAAGTGTATCATCATTTTTCACACCAAGTGTAGCATCATCATTGGTAATGTATATTTCCATACGCTCGCCGGCTTCTTTGCTTATGTAGTTAAAAGCCGAACCACCGATGTGATAAACCGTTTCGGGGAAAATAATTTCAGATGCCTGAACAGAACCGAAAGCATCACAGGTGATTTCCTCAACACCGTAAGAAATAACAAGCTCGGTAATCGGTGAGCCTGCAATGAAATCCTTAGGAACTATTTTAAGGTTACCGGGAATTATAATAGATGCCAAGGATGAGCAACGGCGGAAAGTAGCGCCACCGGCTTTTTGAAGCGAATAAGGAAGCGAAACCTCAATAAGTGATGTGCAAAATTCAAATGCACCGTTCTGAATTTCCACAATACCCTCAGGAATTACTACCTTTTCAAGTTGCTCGTTAGGTGTATTCTCATTACCTGCAAAAGCATTAGGTCCGATTACTGTAACAGGAAGGCCATCAGTATCCACAGTGGGAACTACTACCTCGGTATCCGAGCCGCAATATTCGATAATAACACCATCGAAAATTAGCCAATCATCATAGTTTATACCTTCAGCTGCACTTGCAGGAATTGAGCCAATAATGCAAACCGACAAAAGCATAAGTATGGTGATTATGCTTGCAATAATTTTTTTCATAAAAACACTCCTTTTTACTTACTGCCTAATCATTATAGCATTTTGGCATATAAAACACAATACATTTTTTGCACAAAAGAAACTTGATTTTTTTGTGCAAAAAAATAGCAAAAAGCCTTTTATATAGGCGTTTTTTCGTTAATAATTTAACTATTGCGTTTTGCCCCATATTTCCTATTTATCTGAATTTGTTTCTTGAGATTGCGTTGAAACAAAACGGTATGACGGGGGGGCGGGATGTCGAGGATGCCATCTCCTACACAATGTTGTTGCCATATTTGATTTTTCATTTGCACAACGGCACTTAGGCCGTTCCCTACGCGATGGGTACGGGATGTCGAGGACGCCCTCAACAACCAATTATATATTATCAACATCCCGCACCCACATCGCCCATAAAAAAACGAGGTGCCGTTTGGCACCTCGCTAATTTTCAATTATTCTTCTTCGCCTTTTTCTTCGGCTGCTTCCTCTACGGGAGCTTCCTCGGCTACGGCTTCCTCTACGGGAGCGTCAACCTTAACCTTTTTCTTTTTCTTCTTCTTTTTCTTGCTACCCATTACGATAACGAGAACTACAACTACGATTATGATAAGAAGGAAGAAACCACCGGCAATTGCAATGATAAGGATAAGTGTTGTTGAATCAATACCTGATGAAGCGGCATTGTTATTGTTCTTCTTGTTTGAAGAACCATTATCGTCGTCCTCATCGTCTTTATTTGACTTATCATTGTCCTTATCTTCATTCTTGGAATCTTCGTCGGGCTTCGGAACTGCATTGTCCTTACACCACTGGTTCTTCTCATCGATTTCGCTCTTTTCGATACCGTGGAATACAGCATATTCCCAAGGCTTATCGCCGTTAGACATAAAGTCCTTTACATACTGCTGAATATTACCGCCATCAAGACCGTAAATATGCATTTGTGTAAACTTGCTGTACCAAACGGGGTCATAGTTAAAGTTGGTGGGAACCTCGAAAGCAGCACCGCGCTCAGCGCCGTTCCAACGTTTATACCACTGCTCGCTACCGTCTGAATAACCGATTTTGCAATCATCATTAAGTATGTAGAACTCTAAACGGCCGTTAGCATCGCCTGCATCATTTTTAAGATAGCAAGCGGTTCTACCCTGAATTTCATAAACTGATTTCGGGAAGATAATTTCCTCACAGCCTGCGCCTACGGTGATTGAACCATGCGTGAACACCTCAACACCATAAGAAATTACAAACTCGGAAATGGGGCAACCTGTTGTAAAGTCCGAAGGGATTTCCTTAAGGTTACCGGGGATTTTGATTTCAGTAAGATTGCAATAACGGAAAAGAGAGTGACCGGCCTTTTCAAGTGAATAAGGCAAAGAAACCTCGATCAAGTTCTCGCAATACTCAAATACACAACCGCCAAGCTCGGTGATACCCTCAGGGATAACTACCTTTTCAAGTGTAGTATTGTGGTTTTGTTCAGTACCTGCAAAAGCAGAACCTTCAATCTTGGTAATCGGCAAACCATCAGCATCAACAGTAGGAACTACTACTTCAGCATCACTGCCGCAATACTCAACAATTGCGCCATCGAAAATTAGCCAATCATCGTAATTTACACCATCAGCCGCACTTGCAGGAACTGCTGCAACTATGCAAACTGAAAGAAGCATTAAAGATACGATAAGGCTTGCTAACAATTTTTTCATATAAAAGCCTCCTTTTTTATACACTATTATTTTACCTTATATAACCGATAATTGCTATTGTGACTTTTTACAAAAAACAGTTTGTTAATTTTTGCACAATTAACAAATACTATTGTTATAACTTCAATTCAACTGTGTTTTTGGTTTGCTCATAACGTCTATACTTAACACCTGCGGTATCAAACATACGCTTTGATGCAACAACTGAATCGGTTTCGGCATATTTATCACACATATAAATAACATCAGTAATGCCCGATTGAATAATTGCCTTTGCGCACTCGTTACAAGGGAAAAGTGTTGTGTAAACCTTTGCGCCTGCAAGTGAGCCGCCGCCATAGTTAAGAATAGCATTAAGTTCGGCATGGCATACATATAAATACTTTGTGTCCAATGGTTCACCCTTGTTTTCCCAAGGATACTCATCATCACTACAATGACAAGGCATACCATTATAGCCCATTGATAAAATTTTGTTGTTCTTATCAACTATACAGGCTCCAACCTGTGTCGAGGGGTCCTTACTGCGCTGTGAGGACAAGAGGGCGATGCCCATAAAATACTCGTCCCAAGATAAATAAGTTTTCCTTTTCAAAAATATCACCTCATCATATATATTACGGCTTTTTTCGACTTTTTTCAAGTCTTATTTTGCAAACTGCTCAAAAGCGAGGCTCTTATCAACGCATTTTAATATGCAAATTGCTTTTTTTGAAAAAAATGCTTGCATTATTGTGAGTTTTCTATTATAATGTTCATTACGAGTGTGACGCAAGTCACTATATCTTCATTTAAGGAGGTGCAGACTATGGCTAAATGTGATGTCTGCGGTAAACAAATCGCTTTTGGTATTAAAGTTTCTCACTCACATAGACGTTCTAACAGAACCTGGCAGCCTAACGTTAAAAAAGTAAAGGCTATCGTTAACGGTACACCGTGTCGTATTAACGCCTGCACCCGTTGTTTGCGTTCTGGCAAAGTTACACGCGCTATCTAATTAAATTCGAGAAATAACAAAGCAAAAACGGTGTGGTCTTTCTAAGAACACACCGTTTCTTACTGAAATGAGGTAATTTTATGATTTACGACATTGCAATTATCGGCGGCGGTATAGGCGGTCTTATGGCAGCATATCAGGCAAAACGCAACTGCTCGAGCAGTAAAATCATTATTATCGAAAAGGGATTTAGCCTTGAAAAACGCCACTGTCCTGCGGGACATAACAAAAAATGTGTTCACTGTAAAATATGCAGTATCACAAGCGGTTATGCGGGTGCGGGCGCTTTTTCGGACGGTAAGTTTAACCTTGGTACTGCCTACGGCGGTACTATGGGTGAGGAGCTTGATGAATTCACCGCAATGAAATACATCGATATGGTTGATGATATTTTGCGTGAGTTTTCAACCGATTATCCCGAGCTATACCGTTCTAATGAAGACCTAAAACTCAAGTGCTTGCAAAACAACTTAAGACTGCTTGATATGAATGTAAGACATTTAGGCACTGATAAGAACTTCAACACCATGCTTGCCATTATTAAGTGGCTTGAAAAAGAGGGTGTTAGACTTACAAGCCTGACTGACTGCACCGATATCGAAAAATGCGATAACGGTTATATCCTTTCAACCGTTTGCAAGGGAGAAACCGAAAAGATAGAGGCCGAAAAAGTTGTTATCGCAACAGGCCGAAGCGGCGCCGCTTTTGTAACTGCAGTTTGCAACAAATTTGATATCACAATTGGTGCAAACAGTGTTGATATCGGCGTTAGAGTTGAGATGAAAGATTCTATCTGGCGTGAGTTTTCCGAAAAGATTTACGAGCCGAAAATTCTCTACCGCACCAAAACATTTGAGGATAGAACACGTATGTTTTGCTTTAATCAGGGCGGTCTTGTATCGGCCGAGAATAACGATGGTGTAATCACCGCCAATGGTCACTCATATGCCGAAAAGGAAAAGAAAACCGACAATTGCAACTTTGCAATTCTTTCTTCTATTCACTTTGCGGGTGACTTTACAAAACCCACCGAATATGCCCAAAACATTGCACGCAATATGAACTTTGCGGGCGAGGGCAATATTATAGTTCAGCGCTTCGGTGATTTAATAAGAGGTCGCCGCACAAACGAGCATCGCCTCTCTGCTAACAGCGTTGTGCCAACACTCAAGGCCTTTGCGGGTGACCTTTCGATAGTTATGCCCTATCGTGCATTAACAAACATTATCGAAACCATCTATGCTCTTGACAAGGTGGCCCCCGGTTGTGCCAACGATGATACACTTCTTTACGGATGTGAAAATAAATATTATTCAATCAAACCCGCCCATAACGGACATTTTGAGATACTTGACGGCATCTATCTAATAGGTGATGGCAGCGGTATCACAAGAGGTCTTTCACAAAGCGGCGCTATGGGTCTTTATGTTGCCGACCATATCTATGGCAAAACCCAAGAATAAAAAACATAAAAAAGCGAGGTGCTTCCACCTCGCTTTTTGTTTTATCTATTCTTCTCCTTTTTCTTCAGCAACGGCTTCCTCGGCAGGTGCTTCCTCAAGAGGAATTTCTTCAACGGGTGCCTTGGCCTTTGCTTTTTTCTTTTTCTTCTTTTTCTTGTTTGAGAAGATAACAATTAAAACCACAGCTACAACAATCAAAAGAATTACAACTGTTGCACAAATAACAATTGTTATAAGAAGACTGCTGTCTATACCTGTTGATGCAGTGTCCTTATCCTTTTTGTTAGATGAAGTGTTGTCTTTGTCATCATCACTGCTATCATCGTTATCTTTATCTTCGTTCTTTTTACCGGTTTCTTCGGGCTTTGGTGTTGCATTATCCTTGCAATACTGTGCCTTTTCGTCAAGGTCTTCCTTAGATAAGCCGTGGAAAACCGCATACTCCCAAGGTTTATCACCATTGGACATATAGTCTTTTACATACTGCGCAATATTACCGTCTTCAAGACCGTAGATGTGCATTTGTGTGTACTTGTTATACCAGTTTTTATCAACATTCCTTTGAACCTCGAATGCGGCACCGCGTTCAGCACCATTCCAAGACTCATAGAAACTACTGCCATCAGAATAACCAATCTTACACTCATCATTTGTTATGTAGAATTCAAGACGGCCGGTTTCAACGGCACCGGCATCATTTTCCAAATAAGCGCTTGCCCTACCCTGAATTTCATAAACTGATTTCGGGAAAATAATTTCCTCACAACCGGCACCAACGGTGATTGAGCGGTTTGCAAAAACCTCAACACCATAAGAGATTACGTATTCTGCAATCGGGCAACCTGTTGTGAAATCGCCGGGAACTTCCTTAATATTACCGGGAATTCTAATCTCGGTAAGATTGCAATAGCGGAAAAGTGCCTGACCAACCTTTTCGAGTGAGTAAGGAAGGGATACCTCAACCAAGGCATCACAAAACTCAAATGCTCTTCCGCCAATCTCGGTAATACCTTCAGGAATAACTACCTTTTCAAGTGTGGTATTGAAGGCATTTTCTTTGCCCGCAAAGGCAGAGCCCTCAATCTTAGTAATCGGCAAACCATCGGCATCAACAGTAGGAACTACTACTTCGGCATCACTGCCGCAATACTCAATAATCGCGCCATCAAAAATTAGCCAATCATCGTAATTTACACCATCGGTCGCACTTGCGGGCATAGCCGCAACGAAACAAACCGAAAGGAGCAACAATGAAACGATTAAACTTGCAATAAGTTTTTTCATAAAAAAACCTCCTTTAATAACTATAATATTTTAACAAATTTTTAATCAATATTCAATTCTCTTTTTTGCACAAATATCACCCCCCCTTTTGTGTAAAATAACAAAACGAAAGGATTTTGCAAAACATTTCTTTTGAATTTGAAAAGGGAAAAATGTATTGCATTATAGGAAAATCGGGTGCGGGGAAACCCACCTCGGCAAAAAGAAATAAAAAAAACGAGGCGTCACACGACGCCTCGTTTTAATTTTCACTTTTTGCAGGGCGGAGCATTAGCTCTTTTACAACAGGTACTGGTTGTTTGCCATTATACAAAACCTCATAGCACTGTTCCATTATAGGTAGTTCTATTTTATATTTTTCGCAAAGCAAATGAACATTTGCGGCGGCATAATAACCCTCAACCGTGCCTACTTGTTCGAGCGCCTCTTTTACAGGTACTCCCTCGCCTATCAGCTTACCGAAACGGTTGTTTCGGCTATGCTCGGAGAGACAGGTTACTATAAGGTCCCCAACGCCCGTAAGACCTGAAAAGGTTTTTTGGTCGGCCCCCATAGCGATACCAAGCCTTGTCATTTCCGAAAGGCCTCTTGTTACAAGGGCAGCTTTGGTATTATCACCAAGACCCATACCACTGCAAAAGCCAGCACAAACGGCAATTATGTTTTTAACTGCACCGCCAATTTCGGCACCTATAATATCATCACCTATGTAGATGCGAAGGCTCTCGCTTAAAAACGCTTCCTGCACTGCTACTGCCGCCGCTTTACTTTTAGAAACCGCAACCATCGAGGTGGGAATACGCCTTGAAACCTCCTCAGCGTGAGTAGGTCCAGTAAGAACAACTACATCGGCCGCTTGGTTTTCTGAGGCAATTATCTCGGACATACGGAGTAAACTTCCCTTTTCAAAGCCCTTTGAAGCACTTACTATTATTCCGTTAAAACCTATCTCGTTTAGTCTTTTAGCGGTTTGCCTTACGGCATTTGAGGGCACCGCAATCACCGCGATATTGCTTTCATTTGCAACCGATAAATCAGTTGTAATCTCTATTTCCTCGGGTAGCACTATACCCTTTAAGAGCTTATCGTTTTTACGGGTTGACTTAAGGGCTTCGGCCTCGTCAACAAATGGCGACCACATTGAAACACTATTACCCGAAAAATGTGCCGCCAAGGCTAAGCCCATGCCCCAGCCACCAAGACCTAAAACTGTAATTTTTGCCATTATTTCTCCTTTTTAAGTGTGAACCTGCGTTCTTCTCCCTTAATAAGTCTTTTGATGTTTTCCTTATGCTTTATAAAAATGATAGCACCCATTGAGAACACAATAACCGAGATAGTTATTGGTTCTATAAGGGATATGCTTGCTAAAAGATGTGTCCACACCCAGTAAAGAGTTATCGCTACAACCGTAGTTGTTGCCAAAAGCGAGCCTAAAGACACCATTTTACTTATAGCCAAAGTGATTGCGAAAACCGCAAGACCTATAATAATTGCCACAGGACAACAAATCGCAAATATGCCTACACAGGTAGCAACACCTTTGCCGCCTCTAAATTCAAAGAAAACGGGCCAGCAATGTCCTATCATACAAAAAAGGCCGCCTATAATAGCACCAAGATTATTGAATGCGCCGTTTGCTAAGAGGTTCATAACAAGAAGCCCTGAGCCTGCGGCAAAAAATCCCTTAAGCGCATCAAAAACAAAGGTTAAAATACCTGCCTTTTTAGAAACACGCATAGCATTTGTGGCACCCGCATTACCGCTTCCGACATCGCGCACATCAACATTGCCAAAGGCCTTTGCAAAAATAACTGCAAAGTTTATACTGCCAAAAACATAGCCCAATACAGCAGCTATAAAAAGATAAAGAATTAACACTATTTTTCTCCTCTTTCTCTGATAACAAACCTCACGGGTGTACCCTCAAGGCCGAAGGATGAACGTATCTGATTTTCAAGATAGCGCTGATACGAAAAATGGAACAGCTCGGCATTATTACAAAAGCAAACAAAGGTTGGCGGTTTAGTTGATGCCTGAGTCATATAATAAATTTTAAGGCGTTTGCCCTTATCGGTTGGCGGTTGCACACGGGCTGTGGCATCGGCCAAAATATCATTGAGCATACCTGTGGATATACGCATTGTATTTTGAGCGTAAACATAGTTTATAAGCTCAAAAAGACGGTCAATACGCTGACCCGTTTTTGCCGAAATAAATATTATCGGAGCATAGGACATAAAGGAAAAATCATTCATAAGCTTTTTCCTGTATGTGTCCATAGTCTTACCGTCTTTTTCAACAATATCCCATTTATTAACGGCTATTACACAGGCCTTGCCTTGCTCGAGAGCCAGTCCCGCAACCTTGGAATCCTGCTCGGTAAAGCCCTCAACGCCGTCAAGCATAATAACGCAAACATCACTGCGTTCAATAGCCATTTGGGCACGCAAAACGCTGTATTTTTCAATATTGTCCTCTACCTTGCTTTTACGGCGAAGACCTGCAGTATCAATAAAATTAAAACTGCCGTACTCGTTTTCAATAAGGGTGTCTATAGCATCTCTGGTTGTTCCCGCAACTGAAGAAACAATCACCCTCTCTTGTCCTGCAAGGCAGTTAACAAGGGAAGATTTACCCGCATTAGGCTTGCCTATTATGGCAACATTTACGATTTCCTTATCAAATTCAACCTTTTCTTCCTCGGGCAAATATTCAAGCACTTTATCAAGCAAATCGCCCGTGCCGTGACCATGCACCGAGGACACCGCTATCGGCTCGCCGATGCCAAGGTTATAAAACTCGTAAATTTCAAGGGGCGGTTCACCGATTTTATCGCACTTATTAACACAAAGCACTATAGGTTTACCGCTTTTTTGGAGCATTGTTGCAACCTCCATATCGGCGGCAGTAACACCGGTTTTTATATCGGTTACAAAAATAATAACATTGGCCGTATCAATGGCAAGCTGGGCTTGTCTTAACATACTTTTAAGAATAAAATCATCGGTTTTGGGCTCAATACCGCCTGTATCGATAAGCATCAAAGAGCGGCCTGCCCACTCGGCATCGCCATAGATTCTATCTCGTGTAACACCGGGAGTATCATCTATTATCGACAAACGCTGACCGATAAGCTTATTAAAAAGGGTTGATTTTCCGACATTAGGTCTGCCCACAACCGCAATAACAGGTTTCGCCATATTTACGCCTCGCTTTCTTTATTAATAATAGCATCTACAAAATCGTAGCCACCGCTATTTACAACCCTCACCTTTACATTTAAGGCAAGAGACAACTCATCAAGAGTGACATCATCTAAAAATTTATCGTTTTCGTGGCGGAGCATAACGCTTGGTATGAGCAATCCCTCCCCCAAATCCTTATCCTTTAACTGTTCTATTATATCAGAGCCAGTAACAAGACCTGCAACGGTAATTTTACCGCCGAAAAAGTTGTTTTTAATGCAAAAAACATTGCATTTTATATCGTTATGCTTTGCATTTATTTTATCCGCTAATTTTGAAATTAAGGGGTATGCCGCCTCTCCTGTAACGGTTGTCACATTGCGCTTTCCCGAAGTGACCTCACTATCATCGAGGGCTTCATTAACCTCTTTTTCCATAAGAGCCCAAAGCCCAACTCCGTTTTCAAGCTGTAAAAAGTCCTCATAAAATTCGGGCGACGGCATATCACGCTTTGCGAGAATATAAAACTCATCGGCAGGAAAAATTCGGTTTTCACCGTATTTTTTGATACAACCCGGAATAAGCTCATCAAATATATCAAGCACCGCTTCGGCGCTTTTCTTATCAAAACTATTTATTTCCTCCAAACCCTCACGATGCCCCGTAATACCAACAGGAACTGCCGCTATGCTCTTAACATTTCGAAGCTCTAATAAATCACAAAGTGACCTTTTAAGTTCGGCACCATCATTATATTCGGGCACCAACACAAGTTGGCAATTCATAGAAATTCCCGCATCATTAAAACGGGAGATAATCTCAAGCACCTTGCCTGCATTTTTGTTCTTCATCATACGCACGCGAAGCTCGGGATTTGTGGTATGTACCGAAATATTAACGGGACTTATATGCATCTTTATAATGCGTTCAATTTCGTGCTCGGTAATATTAGTAAGGGTTATATAATTGCCAAAAAGGAAGGAAAGACGGGAATCATCATCCTTAAAATAAAGGCTTTTACGCATTCCCTTTGGCAGTTGGTCAATAAAGCAAAAGATACACTTGTTTTTGCAATGACGCTGTGTATCCATAAGATAGGTTTCAAACTCAAGCCCTAATTCCTCGGCCTCACCCTTTTTAACCCTTTTGGTTTTAAGTTTTCCCTTATTGTTTATAAAGGAAAGAGAAAGCCTATCCGAATTTTGATAAAAACGGAAATCAAGCACATCTATAATTTCGTTATTATCGATATGAGTCAAAATGTCACCACTTCTAAGGCCTGCTTTATATGCAGGCGACGGCTTTAACACATTTTTGATAATTACCGACATACTTTCCCCTGCCTTTTACATACTTATCTTATATTATACCACTAAATATATAAATACACAATAAAAAAGTAGCGAAAGGCAAAACCTTTCGCTACCTCTTTTTAAGAAAATTAGTCTTCAACCTTGATTACTTCACGGTCGCCATAGAAACCACAAGCACTGCAAAGTCTGTGAGGTCTCTTGTACTCACCGCAACGGGGACACTTTACAAGTGTCGGAGCGGTTAATTTCCACAAATTATTTCTTCTCTTATCGCGTCTGGCTTTTGAGGTTTTTCTCTTCGGTACTGCCATAATTACACTCCCTTTAATAATAAAATCAATAATTAGTCTAATAATTTTGCCAATGCCTCAAGGCGAGGGTCAATTTGTTTTTTATTGCAACCGCAATCGCCCTCATTAAGATTTTTGCCGCAATTTACACAAAGACCTAAACAGTCCTCACGGCACAGGTGCTTCATCGGGATATGAAGCAATACATCGCTTCGGCAGAGTTCGTCCAAGTTAAACTCTGTGGCGGTTACAAGGATAATTTCATCGTTTTCCTCGCTTTGTTTGGTAGTAGCAAGGATATATGAAGTATCAAAAGAAAACTCGTTTGCCACCTCTGTGCCGCAACGGTCACAAGGTGCCTCATAACACACCGAATAATGCATACTTAATGTGATTACACCGGCTTTATTTGCCGCTTCGCCCTTAATTGAAATCGGCTTTTTGAGTGGTTTTACAAATGCGAATTCAATATCAGACAAATCAAGCAAAAAATCAATCGGAATACTGTAACCTTCAGTTATGAAAAGCTTTTTCAATTCTAAAATCACAATATCACCCCAATTGTCACAAAGTATATTATATATGTACTATTCCCCTTTGTCAAGCACAAAAATCAAAAAACCGAGAGGGAATTCCCTCTCGGCCAATTTTGTTAATTAGATTTTTTCAGCAATCTCGAAAACCTTTGCGGGAAGATCGTCCTCATCACAAGAAATTGTGAAGGTAAATGTTACATGGCTTTCCTCAGCAAGAGCCGAAACTCTATCAAGGAAATCTACCAAATCATCATAATTTCTACCGCCGATTTTAAGAGTTGCATCACCGAAAATATCGGTTACATCGTGGTTGCCTGCGTTGATGCCCGAAAGCATACCGTAATACTCACCGTAACCCTGTATGCCATAATTATCGATATCAATAAGGCGGGCCTTGTGAGATACGCTGAACTTTAGTGTATCGCCTTTTTCAATACAAACAACATTACCCTTACTGGATTCTGCCGCTGCATTTACTAAATCAACGAGCCTCTTTGTTTTGCCTGAACCTTTGTTGCCTACGATAAGTTTAATCATATTGCCAACTCCTTTTATTTACACCGTCTAAGACGGATTTTTTATCTGCCAAGTCTTTTTTCAAGCTCTGCTTTTTGTGCCTCATATCCGGGCTTACCAAGCAAAGCAAACATATTCTTTTTATAGCTTTCAACACCGGGTTGGTCGAAGGGATTTACACCGAGCATATAACCCGAAACTGCACAAGCCTTTTCAAAGAAATAGATGAGTCTACCAAGGTTTTCTTCATCGGCCTTATCAACCTCTATTACGAAATTGGGAACGCCGCCATCAGTATGAGCGAGCACGGTACCCTCAAATGCCTTATCATTTACAAAGGACATCGGCTTACCTGCAAGGAAGTTAAGACCGTCACCATCGTTATCCTCTTTCTCGATAACAACATCACTGCCTGTATCCTTAATGGTAACAACCGTTTCGAACATAAGGCGTCTGCCATCCTGAACATACTGACCCATAGAATGCAAATCGGTAGAAAATACTACTGATGCGGGGAACAATCCCTTATTATCCTTGCCTTCGCTCTCGCCGTAAAGCTGTTTCCACCATTCAGCCATAAGGGTGAATCTCGGCTCATAGCTTACAAGCAACTCAACCGACTTGCCCTTATTATACATAACATTACGCATAAGAGCGTAATTATAACAATCATTATCAACGCCGTTATATTCCTTAGCAGCGGCGGCTGCGCCTGCCATCAAGGCATCAATATCAGCACCTGCTGCAGCTATCGGCAAAAGACCAACTGCTGTAAGCACCGAAAAACGACCGCCGACATCATCCGGAACAACAAAGCACTCATAACCCTCATTATCGGCCAACTGTTTAAGTGTACCGCGAGCCTTATCGGTTGTGCAATAAATACGCTTTGCGGCTCCCTCTTTACCATAACGCTCTTCCATAAGTTTTCTGAAAACTCTGAAAGCAACTGCCGGCTCTGTTGTGGTGCCTGATTTTGAAATGATGTTAACCGATACTCTCTTGCCCTCGCAAAGCTTTATAAGGTCAGCCAAAGCCGAACCACTAATGCTGTTGCCTGCAAAATATATATCGGGAGTATTTTTAGGGAGATTGTTATAATACGGTCCCTTCAAAAACTCGATTGCCGCACGGGCACCCAAGTAAGAACCGCCTATACCGATTACGATTAACACATCGGTATCCTCTTTAATTTTCTCGGCTGCCTTTTTGATGCGGGCAAATTCTTCCTTATCATAATTCTCGGGAAGGTCAACCCAACCTAAAAAGTCATTGCCAAGGCCGTTTCTCGCATCGAGTGTTTTAACTGCTGCCTCAAGTGCTGGAACTAAGCCCTTTTTATCGTTTTCACGCAAAAAATCTTTTGCATAACTTGTGTTAAATCTAATAGCCACAAAATCGCCTCTGAACTTTCCTTAATATACAATCTAATTATTTAAGTATATTGTACAACAAAACGAAGGATTTTTCAATAGACTATTCATCTTTTTTGAAAAATTTTACAATGAAAACAAAGATTTTGCCAACCACAAAAGCGCTTGTGCTATATTAAGTCTTTTTACATCCTCATCAATTTGTATTTCAATTATACCAAGTTCCTCTTCGCCCGAGCAAATTTTAACATAGCCAACAGTGTCCCCCGCCTTTTTCGGTGCCTCTACATACTCATCTAAAACGAGGATTTGAGAAAGATTTTTCGAGGCCGTTTTAGGAAGTAAAAGATTTAATTCACCTTTCGGAGATATTGGAATGGTTTCCTTTGTTGCCTTTCGGGCCTTGATTGTCGGGTTTTCCGATAAATCGGCCTTACAAACAGCAAATGAATAGTTGGCATAGCCATAATTAAGCAGTTTTTTTGCGCCCTCAAAACGTTCATTACTGCTCTCGGCATTAAGCACCACTGCTATCAACTGCATTCCGTTTTTATCGGCCGACGCCGAAAGACAATAACCCGCATTTGAGGTTGTTCCCGTTTTAAGTCCTGTACAACCCTCGTAAAAACGAACAAGTTTATTTGTATTTACAAGTTCGCTTTCACCGCCTCTAAGACTATCCATCCAAACGGTTGTGTATTTCTTAATAAGGTCGTGTTTTATAAGTTCACTCGACATTATAGCAATATCGTGAGCTGTGGTATAGTGATTTTCGGCATCAAGACCTGTACAGTTAACAAAATTTGTGTTGTTCATTCCAAGCTCTTTTGCCCTCTCGTTCATCATAGCGATAAAGCCCTCGGGACTGCCTGCAATAGCCTCGCCTATCGCCACAGTTGCATCATTTGCCGAAGCGATTGCCGTTGCGCGAAGCAGTTCATCAAGTGTCATTTGCTCGCCCGGTTCTAACCAAATTTGCGAGCCACCCATACTGCAAGCATATTCACTCGCCGTAATCACTGTATCAAGGGCAATGACCTTATTTTCAATGGCCTCCATAGCAAGCAACAATGCCATAATTTTAGTGATAGATGCCGGCGCCAATCTTTCATCGGCATTATTTTCGTAAAGAACAGTATTCGTAAGCGGCTCCATAAGAATAACCGCCTTTGCCTTTATATCAAGACTTGTAACCGAATCAGATGAAGCCGTCACTGCAATTGGCGTATCTAAATCGGTTGCCTCGTATTCCATACTCACGGTTTTGGCCGAAACAGGCATCACAAAAATGAAAACCGCGCACAAAAAGGCTATAATTTTTTTCATAAAAAAACACCTCACACAAAAATATATGTGAGGTGGCAATATTTAATAACCGAGGTTTTCACCGCAAATTATTACTTTTATTCTGTTTTTAACCCTTTGATAAGAGGACACTACAAAACTTGCACAAATGCGGCCCTCGACCTTACAGCCCGTACCCATATCACCATCGGGCATACAACAAATACCCGTTTTAGCGCAAGGTGTATCCATATTAAGCCTCTTTGTGTTGAGAGGTGCCGCAACGGTTTTAACCCTTTTCACAGCCTCGGGTATATCCTTTACAAGTTTATTTATACCAACAATACAAATTACGCTTTTAGGTCCGTAAACTATGGCCGCAACTCTGTTTGAGCGTCCGTCAACATTGTATAAGCAACCGTCCTCGGTTACGGCATTGGCCGAGCAAAAGAACGCATCGGCCTTAAAGGTATCGGCATAGACCTTTTCTATTTCGGCGGGTGTTTTAGCCTTTTCTCTATCAAGAAAATTATAATCCCCGTTTTTGATAAGGTCCATAACACCTGATTCCTTAAGACTTTCACTGCCGCCGCAAGACACTGTATCCCCCTTATTTATAAGAGTTTTCACAAGTTCAACCGCCGCTTGTCTGTCCTTTACAAAATAAGGCTCCATATTGTTTGAGGCTAAAGCCTTCATTACCTTTTCAATTTTCTTCTCCATCTTTAATACCTCTTTCAATAATTCCACCGCCAACTACGGTGTCTTCATCATAAAATACTGCCGACTGTCCACTGCTTGGTGCCCTTTGCGGCTCATCAAAGGTTAACAAAACCTTACCCTCACCTAAGGGTGAAATCACGGCGGGCTGTTCAGTATGGCGGTAACGAAGCTTTGCCTTTACCCTCATATTATCCGCAAGGCCACTAATCGATATGAAATTCACATCTTTTACCACTATTTTATTATAGAAAAGAAGTTCCTCATCACCTAATACCACGCTGTTTGTCTCGGCATCTTTACTAATAACAAAAGCCGGCTTGCCAAGGGCGATGCCCAATCCCTTTCTCTGCCCTATCGTGTAGTTAATAACACCTTTGTTCTTGCCAAGGATATTGCCATTCACATCAAGATAAACACCTTCACCATAGGGCTTACCAAGATAATTCTCAATAAATGAAGCATAGTCCCCACTTGGCACAAAGCAAATGTCTTGACTATCCTTTTTTTCGGCATTATGGAAGCCTGCCGATAAAGCAATTTCTCTTATTTCGGCCTTTGTTAGTTCACCTAACGGAAAGAGCGTGCGAGAAAGTTGCTCTTGTGTCATATTATAAAGAACATAACTTTGGTCCTTTGAAGTATCCAGCGCTCTTTTGAGTTCAAAACGGCCGCTCTTTTCATTATAAAGGATACGGGCATAATGTCCCGTTGCTATTTTTTGAGCGCCAAGTTTGCTCGCCATATCGTAAAATTTTTCAAACTTTATATATTTATTGCACTCAATACAAGGGTTAGGTGTATCTCCTTTTTGATAGGATAAAATGAAATTTTTTATTACCTTTTCGCCAAAATCTTTTGTTGCATCAAAAACATAAAAAGGCATGCCTAATCTTTCCGATACCGCCTTGGCATCAGAAATCGATTTTTCAGAATCGCAATATTGGGGACACAACTGCATAATTGCGCCCGAAACGGCATAGCCTTTTTCAATTAAAAGTTTGGCCGCTACCGAACTGTCAACCCCGCCCGAAAGGGCTACTGTTACATTCATTTTATCACCTAAAAAAATTATACCTTAATTTCTTAACTTTTACAACAAAAAAATAAGGCGGGCTTTCGCCCGCCTTATCAAAGACTTAAACTATTCAGCGTCTTTCTTTCCCTTAAGCATTATATTTGTAAGAATACCAAGGATAAGAGCGCAAGCAATAGCAGTAAGGGTAACCTTTCCGAAAGAAAGTGTCAAACCACCGATACCCGCAATAAGAATTACAGATGCGGTAAAGAGGTTCTTGTTGTCCTCAAGGTCAACCTTTTGAATCATCTTAAGACCGCTCACTGCGATAAAGCCGTAAAGGGCCATACAAACGCCACCCATTACACATGAAGGAATAGAGTTAACGAATGCAACAAAGGGATTAAAGAATGAAACGATTATAGCACCGATAGCAGCGCCTAAAATAGTAACAACCGAAGCGTTCTTTGTGATAGCAACACAAGCAACAGACTCACCGTATGTGGTGTTGGGGCAACCGCCGAAGAAAGCACCTACCATTGAGCCAACGCCATCACCAAGAAGTGTTCTGTGAAGACCGGGTTTCTCAAGAAGGTCTGTTTCGATGATAGAAGAAATGTTCTTGTGGTCAGCAATATGTTCAGCAAATACAACGAAAGCAACAGGAACATAAGCCACTGCAATTGTACCAACATACGCACCATTGAGTTCACCGATACCACCAAAAGCGGTTAAGAAGGTGAATTCAGGAACAGCAAGGAATGTCTTAACTGTAACGCCATCAGCAACCAAAGCGGAGAATTTGCCGAAATCGATTACCATCAAAGCAGGGTTCTCGGTAAGGATACCGATAACTGTGAAGATAGCACCAACTGCATAACCGGCAAGAATACCAATAATGAAAGGAATAAGTTTAGCAGTCTTTTTGCCGTAGGTTGAGCAAAGCATTGTAACAGCAAGAGTGATTAAACCAACAAGCACGCAAAGGAGAACATTTGCTGTAGGAGCACCCTCAGCGTTCATAACGCCGCCCTTTTGCAAATCGCCTACTGCATTACCGGCAAGTGACAAACCGATGATAGCAACTGTAGGACCGATAACTACAGGAGGCATAAGCTTGTTAATCCAATTAACACCTGCAAATTTGATTACAAGAGCAATTACAACATAAACAAGACCTGCAAAAACAGCACCAAGGATAATACCAAGGAAGCCTAAAGCAGCACTTGTTGCACCTGCAAAAGCAGCTAACATTGAGCCAATAAATGCAAAGGATGAGCCGAGGAAAACAGGGCTTTTAAACTTTGTAAAAAGCTGATAAACGATTGTACCTACCCCTGCACCGAAAAGTGCCGCAGAAGCAGACATACCGTTACCAACAATTGCAGGAACAGCAATTGTTGCAGCCATAATTGCAAGTAA
>JAZRZR010000009.1:0-3856 GCA_045601525.1 Acutalibacteraceae bacterium | reverse complement strand
GTATTTTTATTATATAACACGCTGCTTGCGTTAAAGCATTCATCGCAAAAAATAATGTCGTTTTTTATTATTTTGTATTGACAAAGTTTTTTTAATATTAGATAATATATATAGTTTTTATATGAAAGGGGTGTTACCCTTGAAAAATGGCGGAATTTCAACCCATGTTATAAAAAGATTGCCCCGTTATTATCGTTTTTTAGGCGATTTATCGGCAGCAGGCATTAAGAAGATATCTTCAAGCGAGCTTGCCGAAAAAATGGGTCTTACCGCAAGCCAGATAAGACAAGACCTCAACTGCTTCGGTGGCTTCGGTCAACAAGGCTATGGTTATAACACCGATATATTAAGGGAAGAAATAGGCAATATCTTAGGTGTAACTGCTCCCAAAAAGATAATTATTATAGGCGTTGGTAATTTGGGACGCGCAATCGCACAACAAATGAATTTTAAGGACAAGGGTTTTAACCTCATTGGTCTTTTTGATAACAAGGCCTCCATTATAGGAAATGTTGTTAGAAATGTTCCGATAAGAAACATAGACAGTCTTGATGATTTTTGCCGTGAAAACAAGCCCGATGCCGCAATCCTTTGCATACCTCGCGATGCCGTAAAGGAAATTGCAAATCATCTTGTAAATTTAGGTGTGAAAGGCTTTTTGAATTTTAGCCATCACGACATTTCTCTTGAACACAGCGGCATTACGGTGCAAAATGTTCATTTTGGTGATAACCTAATGCAACTTTCTTACAACATTAAAAACCTTGAGCAAGACTAATAAAAGCAAAATCACCGCACAAACTAAGTGCGGTGATTTTTTTGTTTGTTGTAATTTTGAGAACCTTTTTTCTATACATTTTCGTTACCATTGCAATACGACTTATGGGCAAGCGCCAAATTGCCGATATGCAACCAAACGAGCTTGTTGTAACCTTGTTAATTTCCGAGATTGCCGCAATCCCCCTGCAAGACCCCACACAGCCTTTAATAAATGGTATAGTAGCAATTTTCTTGCTTGTTATCATTGAAATCTTGATTTCAGTTGCTTCACTTAAAAGTAAACTACTCCAGCGTATTTTAAGCGGCAGGTCGATTGTAATTATCAAGGATGGCAAAATAGATAAAAAGGCAATGTCAAGTGTGAGGCTTACCAACAATGATTTAACCGAGCTTTTAAGACAGCAGGATGTTTTTGACCCTACCACAGTACAACTTGCAATTTTAGAGGTTAACGGCTCATTAAGTGTTTTATTAAAGCCCGAATACCGCAATGCCACGGTTGGCGACCTAAAGAAAAAGGGGGCTAATAAATGAGACGACTGATTGCAGCAGGAATTATTGCTTTATTGCTTGTAGGCATTTGTATTACCCATCATTTAACGATAAAGAATTCAATAGAGGTTTTACAAAGCCACACCGAAGCCTACGCAAATGCCTTAGAAAAAAAGGATACCACATCGCTTCAAAACACCTCCGCAAGACTAACTGAAGACTGGAAACGGCACCGCCAGTTTTTGTCTCTTTTTGTAAACCACACAATGCTTGAGGAATTAGATGTTTCGGTCGAAAATCTCTATTCATATACCAAAATCGAAAACTTCGAGCTTGCATTTGTGGAACTTGGTGCATTAAGAAAGCGCATTAAAAAAATGGAGACCGATGCCTCAATCCATCTTGAAAGCGTTTTTTAGATAAAAAAACAGACTCTGTATTAACAGAGTCTGTAAATTATGCTTCAATCTCATTCAAGCGCTTAACCAAAGAAGACTTCTTATGGGCAGCATTGTTTTTGTGAAGAATACCCTTAACAGTTGCCTGGTCGATTTTCTTAACAGCCGCCTTAACTGCTTCAGAAGCATTAGCGTCCTTCGCCTCGATAGCAACATCAGCCTTTTTAATAGCAGTTTTGAGTGCTGAACGGTAAGCCTTATTACGCTCATTATTAGCTGCGCTTACGATAACTCTTTTCTTTGCTGATTTAATATTCGGCATTATAGCACCTCCTCAAAAATTCTCAAGTAATAGTATATTACCACTTTTTTAATATAATTGCAACACTTTTTTGAAATTTTTTTACAAAGGATGTACGTTTTGGCAGCAAGAACCGATTTAATAGTTGAAAATAATAAGGCAGATGCCTTAAACAGTTATGTTTTTGAGTCCGAAAGCGTGATAAAAAACGGCATTAAGATAACCCGTTTGAAAACTTCAAACGGCAACTATTCGACACTTGAAGCCAAGTCACCCAAAGATTTCAGCAATTCTACAAAGGCTATTATTCAAGAGATACTTTCCCTATTGCCAAAAAATCTTGAGGAGGTTCTCATTATTGGTCTTGGCAACAGTAATATAACCCCCGATGCATTAGGGCCGCTTTCTTGCGAAAAAATAATAGCAACTCGGCACATCAAAGAAAGTACCACTCGTATATCGGTGCTATCCCCCGGTGTTCTTGGTCAAACAGGCCTTGAGGCAAGTGAAGTTATTGATGGTATTGCAAAGAAAATAAAACCCGATGCATTACTTATTATAGATGCCCTTGCCGCAAAGCACAAAAAAAGGATTTGCAAAACAATTCAAATCACCGATAGTGGCATAAAGGCCGCCTCGGGTGTTGGTGGAAAGCGACAAGAAATAAGCCAAAGAAGTATTGGCATACCCACTATTGCAATTGGAGTGCCGACTGTGGTTTGTGATGCCAACGAGGACCTTGTTTCTATGCCGCAAAACATTGATATTCTTATCGAACTATTATCCGAAACCCTTGCCGCTTCTATAAACGAGGCTTTGCATAATTGAAATTATAAAGTCATAATATTTATGGGTGATGTTATGAAATTTTCAAGCATTTTTATGTTTTTTTCGGTTTTTGCCGCGGCGATATACACACTTATAAATTCGGCTTGGGGATATATTTCTTATGAATATCCCATAGCGAGCAACGAACTTGCCGAAAAGGTAAATCTTAACATCACATTTTCCGAATACAACGCCTACAAAAGTGAAAATCTTGAATACAATAATCTATCCGACAAAGAGGAAGAGAATGTTTTAGAAGTATCGGGCGGTGGAGAGGCAAAAGGCAAAATAATAGAAAAGTTCATCTCCCCTTACGGTGCAAAATATTCTTACCAAAAGATTTTCCTTAAAAACAACACCAACACAGCGATTGATTTGAAAGCGCTTTTTGAGGCTCCGCTCGAATTTCAAATTGAAAAAAACAAATCTCCTCAAGTTTTAATTATGCACACCCACACAACCGAAAGTTATATGCTTGATGATAGAGATTATTATACCGAGAATGACCTTTCAAGGCAACTTGAGGAAGACAAAAATATGGTCGTTATAGGTGATATTTTTGAAAGCATATTAAGAAAATCGGGCATTGAGGTTATACACGATACCACCGTTCATGACTACCCATCATATTCGGGAAGTTACGACAGAAGTGCCGAAACCATAAAAAGCGACCTTTCAGCTTACAAGGATATAAAAATTGTCATTGATATACACCGAGATGCCATTTCAAGCGACGGCAACAAAACAAAGCCAATTGTTAAGATTAACGGAGAAAACTATGCACAGGTAATGCTGGTTATGGGCAGCGAGACGGGCGGTGTTAAAAACTATCCCAACTGGCAAAAAAACCTATCGTTTGCCCTTAAATATCAACAAAAAATGGAGGAAATGTATCCTGGACTTGCAAGAGCAATCACTCTAAACGAAGCAAAATACAATCAGAATTTATCGATTGGTTCGATTTTACTTGAGGTTGGAAGTGATGCCAACACGCTGGAAGAAGCCAAAAAGGGCGCAACAGCGGCGGCAAATTCCCTCGTCAGTCTACTGAATACGC
>JAZRZR010000008.1:0-5291 GCA_045601525.1 Acutalibacteraceae bacterium | reverse complement strand
ACCTGCGCTTGCGAAATACCGATTTCTTCTGAAACCTCCATTTGCGTTTTCCCTACCATAAATCTTAAATTCAAAATTTTCTTTTCTCGCTCACTTAAATTTTTAATAGCCTCCTTGAGCGCCATTTCATCCAACCAGTTTTTATCATCGTTTTTATCGCCAACCTGGTCAAGAACATATATTGTGTCCCCACCATCAGAATATATTGGTTCATAAAGCGATAATGGCTCAACAACGCTTTCAAGAGCAATAACAACCTCGCTTTTGGGTATCCCCATTTTCTCGGCAATTTCATTCACTGTAGGCTCCCTTCCAAGTTCGGCTATTAAATTCTCCTTCACCTGCATTGCCTTATATGCAGTATCCTTTATGGAACGGCTAACCCTTACAGCATTATTATCCCTTAAATATCGGCGAATTTCACCGATAATCATTGGAACGGCATAAGTGGAAAATCGCACTCCATGCCCTAAATCAAAATTATCAATGGCCTTAATAAGACCGATACAACCCACTTGAAAAAGGTCATCAGGATTTTCTCCTCTAGCAGAAAAACGCTGAATCACGCTCAAAACAAGGCGCAAATTACCGTTTATAAGCGCATCTCTTGCAGCAGTGTTCCCCTTCTTTACCTTCGCTATTAGTTCCTCTTTTTCTTTTTCCTTCATTACGGGTAGTTTTGATGTATCAACTCCGCAAATTTCAACCTTTGATTTATACAAGGCCTACACCTCCGTTACAATAAAATTATTGCCGAAAGTAATACAAATTAAACCTTATAAAAAAGAAAATCGCAGTTTGTTCCACACCTCACATTGCGTAGGTGTTTCAAACTGCGATTTTTGTCTACTGTTCTAAAACACTTTGAAAATATTCATTTGCCTCATTTGCTACCGAATCAATTGATTGAACCTTGCCTGCAAAGCTCATATTAGATGAAACGATATTTAATATTTCGGCCTTAGCAACCTCAGTTCTGCCTAAAATAAGATTAAGCAATTCCTTGGTATTAGTTTTGCCCATTTCTCCAAGACGGTTACTGGACATTGCCGCATTCATAACGATTTCTCCAATGATTTTTGAGCCATATTCTATTTCATTTGAAAGAGCAATCTCTTCTTCAAAAACCTCTTCATCGGTCTCTTCAATTTCTTGTGGTGCCGCTTCAAGTGTTTCTTTTGGGGATGTAACCTCATTTTGATTGAACCATTGATTTTCAAGCTCATTTATCTTATTGGTGAGAATAAGCAATTTTTCATTGAGCATTTGGTTTTCTTCACGAAGACGCTTACAATTCAAATTCGAAAGTTGCAATTTATCAAAAAGTTCCCTATTTTGATTAAGCAATAATTTCTTGTTCATTTGTCTTTTCACCCTCAAAATCGGTTTTAATTTGTTTTTTGGCTTCAACTTTAAGGTCGATAATCCGTTTGAAGATATAGTAAATAACCGCAAATGTAGGAACACCTAAGAGAATTCCGCCAAAGCCGAACAAGCCACCGCCTACAAGAATTGCAAAGATAACCCAAAATGCCGAAAGGCCTGTTGAATCGCCCAAAATCTTAGGTGCAATAATATTACCCTCAACAAGTTGAAGAATTATTATAAAGATAACAAAATAAATACACTTTATGGGACTTGACAGCAAAATTAAAACTGCACAAGGAATTGCACCGATGTAGGGTCCGAAAATAGGAATTAAATCGGTAACCGCAATAATTACGGTTATAAGCATGGGGTACGGAAGTTTTAACAAAGTTACGCCGATAAAGCATACCACACCGACAATCGCCGCACTAATAAGTTTACCGTTAATAAAGTTTATAAAGATTTCGTTGCCCTTCTTTATGACATCAACTATGAAATCAAATTTACCTTTTGAAAATGATGCAAAGAGAATTTTTTTGGTTTGAAATTTGAATTTATCCTTATTTGAAAGCGCATAAGCCGCAACAATTATACCGATAACAAAATTAACGACAAATGTTACAACATTAACTACACCACTATATATTCCCGTAAGAATATTTCCAAGGTTTCCTTGCACAAAATCGATGAAGGTTTGAATACTGATTTTATCAAAAACCGAAACCTTTAGATTTTCCGGCAAGGAATCGTATGCACCCTTAAGCCAACCGCCATCGTTAGTTATATCCTCATACCACGCGGTAACCTTATTCCATTGAGCAGGCAGGTCGTTTAAGAAAACCGAAATGCTTTTCACAAAGGAAGGGATAATCAAATACACTAGGAAAAACAAAATAAGCACAAAGGAAATTAACGACAGTGTAACACCTGAATATTTTGCCAATTTTGAAAAGTCTTTTTTCTTTTTCGAATGCTTGGTTAAAAACTTTTCTACGCCACGGCTATACCATGAACACATAGGACTTAAAATATAAGCAATAAACAAGCCTACTATTATCGGCTGTAAAACCGTAAGAATATTACTAAAAAAGTCGGAAACCATCGGGAATTTGAAAATCAACAATAAAACAAGCGCTATGGCTAACACAACGCCAAAAGCCGAGGCCGAAAATTTGAAAAACAAAGACTTGTTTTCATTATTAGAAGTGTTTTTCATAATTCATATCCTTCCTTTTCATAATAATCATTATAGCGCCAATGCCAAAAAGCGAGCCCGCCGTATCGACTAAAATATCAATTATTTGAAACGCCCTACCGGGTGAAAAAATTTGATGGATTTCATCACTAAAAGCATAAAGAACACAAAATAGCGCTGTAAAAAGTATTGCCGTTCTTTTTTTAATGCTTAATGTGTTTGAAAAACCACCTGCACAAAAGCCCAACGCGGCAAAAATTGTTGCGTGGGCCAAAGTGCGTATTATACCCTGATACTTCAAAATCAAAGCCTCTTTTTGCGATAATAAAAGAGATTCGAAATCAGGTATAAAAATTTTAACAATAAATTCGGTTACCGTGCCACTTTGCTTGCTTGAATCAGCAGAATTTTGTGTTGAAAAAAGAAATATCAAAATCATCACAGCAACGGTTAAAACTAAAAATACTATTCTAAGCTTCTTATTCATTATTTATATACAATTTTGTAGTTAAACGGATTTCTCCAATCGCTGTTATCAAAAGTTGTATTAGCAGATTCGGCGATGCCGAAATGCAAATGATAGCCTGTTGACCAGCCGGTGCTTCCTACATATCCCACAACCTGATTGCGAGATACATACTTGCCTACATACATACCGCTTGCAACGCTTTTTAGGTGGGCATAAATGGTTAAATAATATTTACCATTATATTTACCGTGGTCAATACGGATATTATTTCCATAACCGCCGCCACAACCGCAAGATTTGCTCTTGCCGTAATTATGCGAGCAGCTATTATGAAGTCTCGCAACGTTACCCGAGGCCGATGCTACTACATTAGCACCAGAAATAGCAGCATTATTGCCATAAGGACCTGCTATATCAATACCCTTATGGTCGCCTTTATGCACCGAGTCATTACTTTGCCAATACGCTGAAATTCTGCTGAATCCGGGAACAGGCCACAAAAATGTTCCATCAAACGGACCTGTATAGGTGGTTCCGCCGCCAAGCAAATAATTAAGATAGTTTTCCTTATCTCTTATTTGTTGTTCGATGCTATCGTTTGCGTTATCAACTCTATTTTGGTCGCTGTTGATTTGCGAAATAATTTTATTAACCTCTGCTTCCTTAACAGCAAGAGTGGCTTTTTTGGCCTCTAAGGCTGCCATAGATTTCCCAAGCTCTTCAGCACGTGCCTTGTTTTCTAAAACCTCTTGCTCGATAAAATTAACTGTTTCTATAATTTTATTTATAACAATTTGGTCCTGATTAGTCATTGATTTTGTAAGCTGAGCAATGGTTAAAAAATCAGAAAAAGATTGAGCACCAAGCAAAAGCTGAACATTGTTATCGGTGTTGCTCATATGCATCGAACGTATGCGCTTTTTGAAGGTTTCCTTAGTATCAACTATCTTCGCTTCAGCTTCTTCTATCTTCTTAAGGCTTTCTTCAATTTCTTGTTTACACTGCAAAATTGCCGATGTGTATGTGTTAATTTCTTTTTGAAGATTTGAAATTTGAGATTCAAGAGTGTTTCTTATAGCAATTTGATCAGCCTTATTCTTTTTAAGCTGGGCTAACTCCGCCTCAAGTCTTTGAGACTCTTGTTCAAGCTTAGAAATCTCACTTCGAACATCGTCTTCCTCGCTTGCAGTTGCAACAAAGGAAACCGACATCATTGTAACAAATAAAGCAACAACTAAAAGCAATGATAAAATTCTTTTAATTGTAAATTTCATAACTTCCTCCTAAATTGCTGAAAATTCGCTTCCCTCTTTGCGTAGATACTTGCTTATCATAACCACGCTACTGAAAATACCTGTAATTATACCGATTAAAACAAATATCGCCAAGAGCAACCACGCCGCATCCCCAAATGGAACAACTGCTGTTCCGAAGGTTTTGCTAATTGTCTCGGTTGCAATTCGGTAGCAGGCAAAAACCAATCCTTCCGAAAAGATTGCGGATATAATACCAATCAAAATACCCTCAACGACAAAAGGAATTCTAACAAAAGCATCGGTAGCGCCAACCGCCTTCATAATGCTTATTTGAAGCTTACGGGTATACATAGTAACACGAATTGTATTAGAAACAATTACGAGAGAAATTATCATAAGTATTGAAATAATCCAAATACCTGCAACCAAAACGCCATGCTTGATTGCATTGATTGTATCAGCAAGGTCTGACTGTGACTGTATTGCATCAATACCCTTTACTTTGCTTATCTTTTCAACAGTTTCACGGAAATTTTCCATACTTGCTAAGGTAACCTTAGCACCGTCAGAAAGTGGGTTCCCGTTCTCTTCATCTAAAAATTCAAAATACTGTTGCTTACCATCAAGCATTGTGCCCTTTACGGCCGATAATGCATCATCTTTAGATATAAATTCAACCTTAGCAACATTATCGATTTTTTCTATTTCCTTGCAAACCGCTTTTGCCTCATCTTCGTTATGAATAAGGTAATCTTCATCCTTTACTTCGTTAAGAGGAATGGGGTCTTTATCAGCATAAACAACTGAATTCTTATCGTTAAAATACACCATAACAACATTTTGTTGTTCAAGTGAGCCGAGCGCCTTATCAACATTAAAGGAAATAAGAACTGCCAAGCCCATAAGCACCATACATGCGACCAAAACACCGATAGAAGCAATGGTCATAAGGCGATTTGCCCATACATTTTTGCAACCCTCGCGGACTAAGTATCTAACACTG
>JAZRZR010000007.1:0-12651 GCA_045601525.1 Acutalibacteraceae bacterium | reverse complement strand
ATTCCTGCCTTGCCTTATAAATTTGATGAAAAAGGCAAGGATGAATAATTATTTGTCCCTATTGTAACACAACCATAGCATAAAAGCGGTAACAAATCAACGTGGATCGGTGTTTTTATAATTCGTGGCGAAGCCACACCGAACTTATTACCTTTTCACTCTTCACTTTTCACTAAAAAAATTGTGAACGGGATTTTTGGAAAGTAATAAGTAATAGTGAATAGTGAAGAAGTATTGCGGCTTTGCCGCTTTTATGCTACGCTTGAGGCACAATAGGGACAAATAATTATTCATCCTTGCCTTTTTCATCAAATTTATAAGGCAAGGCAGGAATAACTGTCATACCATACTTTAATTTGACCTTGTAAAGTAAGGGAAAATATGGTATGATCTTTTATATAGAAGTATGATTTTTGTCATACTAAAAATGAGGTGTTAACATAAAGAAAACAAGACAAATTGCACTGAATAAACTTTTCAACTTTTGTGTTGTTTTAGGTTTGTTTTTTGCGTGGGGCTCAATAGAGTTTTTTATAGAAAACGATACCGCTTGGAGTTGGGGCTTTGGTTTAGTGGGATTAATCCTCATAGTGCTCCCCGCCATCTTCACTCCATATTGCTATGCTTTTGACAGTGAAGGAGTCTCTTTATGCTATGTTTTTCTTCCTGTCGAAAGATATTTATGGAAAGATATACACGCTATTGAGGTCGAAGATATAAAACTTGGCACCGCATCACGAGTGACAATCTTTGATTCTTTCTATGCAAGCGTTTTTTCTATCAAAGGCACAAATGTAGGCGAAAGCAGATTTTATATGAACGGGCATATCCGTAAAAGCTTTAGAACAAAACGCTTGCTTGAAAAATATTGGGACGGAACAATAACAGGATATTTGTTTGAGGATGCTAAAAAATGGATTGATAAGCGAAAAGCAAAAAAGCACTCACAAATCAAAGCACATTTAACAGACGAAGTTGTTGCAATGGAACGAGAGATTAGAGCAGAAACAAGAGAATTGCTAAAACCATTTATTGCACAAGCAAAACAATATAATCTTGATATTAAGGAGAAATATTTTTATATCACAGAAGATTTTGAAGAATTAAAATCAAGACCAAAAGAGGGATACACATACACACTTGTTGCAGAAATTTCACACTTCAACGAAACGGATCAAAACCGTATAGTTGTTGTCAGCGTGGACTTACTATATGTTCGACTTGGAAAAACCGTGTATCGCGGTGTTAAAAACAAACACATTAAAGAAGAACTGGAATTTACATTTTCTGATGTGCTAAACGAAATAAACAAGAACGGAATAGAAGTTTATTGCAAAAATAATTAAATCGGTGTGTTTTTTTATCTTAAATATTTGATATAGCTCTGAAACGAATTGTTTGTTTGATTATTTGTTCCCAATTTGACACAAGCATATAATTCACTCAAGGAGATGATTTGATGAACACTAATGTGAGAATAAGAAGAATTATTGCTTGGATTATAGATTGGAATTTATCTGGGCTGCCTTGCTTGTTATATACGACCATATTTATGGATGTATTTAAACGACCTTCATTTCAAAATATTGGTTACATATTAATTTTTATGCTGTTAGTATTTCTTTATCCGGTTACTTTTGTATTTAGAGATGTAATTTTTAAAGGTCGCAGTATTGGAAAGCGTATTTTCGGATTGTATGTTTTGGATAAAAACACTAATGAACCTGCATCTATTAAACAAAGAATAATTAGAAATTTATTTTTCTTTATTTATCCTGTTGATGGTATTATTTTGATTGTTACTAAAGAGTCAATAGGAGATAAGGCAGTTAATACAACAGTTGTAAAGAAATAATTTGGTTTTCAGGCACGTTTTATTCGTGTCATTAAGTTCAAAATTCCCAAAAAACTCTCGTTCTTTTGAACGAGAGTTTTTTTATCCAAGCCGACAGGCTTGGTATATCATCACACGAAGTGAGTATTTATGTCGGCTTGATGATATACAACTTCTTTCGAAGTTGATGATATGCAATGCTCCGCATTGAATTTTCACCGCTTTTATGCTATAATTTATCCAAGGCGGTGATTTTATGAAACGTAAATTATCAAAACTTGCAATTATTTGCTTATGTGTACTTTTTGTAGTTGTAATTGGAATTTTTGTATTGTTATGGAATAGTGGTACTTTTGTATTTGATCACTCGGCAAAAGTTGGATTTGAAGGTATGGTTTGGAATGATAAGAATTATTCAACAATTACCGGCGAATATACAGAGGGGAGAACAATTGCCAAAAGTGAAGATGGTAGTTGGAAAATCAACGAAGTTAAAGAAGATCCATCACATACTTTTGTTGTTGCACGTTCTTTTTTAGACCAATATTTATTTGTTTTTGATGATTATACAGTTCCTACAAGTGGTAAAATCACAACGGTTTGTTGGAATGGTGAGTACATTAAAGATAAAGACTTTACAGAAGCTTTAGCAGAAATTGATGTTGCCAAAACAACCTCGTTTGATTATGAAACCGAAGCAATATTTATTCTTAATGATAATCAGCGTATGAAGTCTTTATATTTTGCGTATGAAAATTGTCCTGTTGCAACGGTAAATAAGGGCTGGTTAGGGAAAATAAAAGGCGAATGGGTTATAACAACCTATATTTCTTCTGACCAAAATAATGAAGACGGTTCTCCAAAACCGTACATGGTAGGATGCTATTCTATTCCTGATAAATATTCGCAAATTTTAGATAAGTACTTTTTTGAATAATTAAGTGCTGTTATATAATACAATTATAAGTAAATCTTCGGTTTTCAGAGCCCTTTAATTTGTGCCATTAAGTTCAAAACTACCAAAAATCTCGTTCACGAAAGTGAACGGGATTTTTACTTTTTATTATAATTGCGAGTTAAAATATACCCCCCTATTGACAATATACCCCATAGGGTATATAGTATTTATAGAGGCTGGTGATTGTCTATGGAAAATTGTTGCAACAAAAAAACAAAAAGAAGCAGCGATGAGAAAAAGTTAATAATCAACAGGCTAAATAGAATAGGCGGCCAAATTAACGGAATTCGTAAAATGATTGAAGAAGATGCGTATTGTAACGATGTTTTAATTCAATTGTCTGCCGTTGAAAATTCGGTGAAAAGTCTATCATCGCATGTTTTAGAAAATCATTTGTACACCTGTGTGGCGAGAGATTTGGAAAACGGCGATTTAGATACTATTGATGAGCTGATTAGCTTGTTCAAAAGATTTAATAAATAGGGGGTGAAATAATGGATAAGATTGTACGTTGTGAAAAGTGCGGTGCAATGGTTAAGATATTGATTGATTGCACTTGTGAAAACTGCGGTATCAAGTGCTGTGGTGAAACTATGAAAGAAATTTCGGCAGAAGAAGCCCAAAAATATTTAGAAAAATAAATAATATAAATTAAACAAAACCATCCCTTGCGGATGGTTTTTGTTGATATAAATTTTTTAATATGATATAATCTTTCCATAGATTATGAAGGGGCGCCTTATGAAGATTGATATGCATACACATTCGCTTCCTGTAAGTCTTTGTGCAGGGCATCAACCTGAGGAGTTGCCCGAAGTGATTTTCACCTTGCCGAAGAGGTGGGTATCGCAGGTATGATAATACCTGATTATATTGATGACCAATTTATGCTTCGAGATTATCTTAAAAACGGTGAAATTATAATTGTTAATAGAGATGGTATTTTCTACCAAAACGTATAGGGGAGTGCAGAATGCGGTTAAGTAGTATATTTGCTTCAAATATGGTCTTTGCGAAAAACCAACCGATACGAATTTTTGGCGAGGGTAAAGGCAAAGCAATGGTTGCCTTTGCGGGAAATACAAAGGCGGTAATTTCTCTTGAGGATAATTGGCTTGTTGAATTTCCTTCGCAGGATGTTGGCGGCCCTTATCAGCTTATCTTTACATCTAATGGCCAAGAAATTGTTTTAGAGGATATTTATGTAGGAGAGGTTTATCTTTTTGCCGGTCAATCTAATATGCAGTTTAAGGTTAAGGACGGGGAGGATGAGTCCAGCCTTTGTGAAAGCAACGATAAGCTTCGCTTGTTCTCGACCGACCGAATAGAAAAAACCGACCTTTATACTTCGAAAGATGGTTGGGTAAAGGCCGAGAAAAATAGCGTTGAGGAATGGTCGGCACTTGCTTATTATACAGGAATAAAACTTGCAAAGAATAAAAACGTGGCCGTTGGAATAATCTCGTGTCACCAAGGGGCTTCGGTGATAGAAAGTTGGGTTAGAAAGGGCTTATTTCAAGAAAACGGAATAGAACTTTTGCCTAATGAAAAGCACAGGGACCATTTTGATGAAGTCTTTGCCGAGTGGAATGATGATGGAACACTTTATGATTTTGCCTTAAGTCAAATAATACCGTTTTCTCTAAGTGGGGTTGTTTGGTATCAGGGCGAGAGCGATACATCAATAGAAGAGGCACAGGTGTATGATAAGGAGTTGGCGCTTTTAATCAATTTGTGGCGGGAGGACTTCAAAAATAAAGAACTTCCCTTTGTAATTGTTCAAATAGCCGATTATATAAGTAGAAACGATGATGCTTGGAAAACAGTACAAGATGCACAGTATAAGGTGCAGTCATTATTAGAAAATGTAAAAACTGTTATTTCGGCAGATGTTTCGGATAATAATTCTATTCATCCGCCCAAGAAAAACGAACTTGCAAAAAGGATTGCAAAGGCGTTTAGCACCTTGTAAAACAAAGAAAGTTGTGTTAAAATAACAAGGTGATAGTTGATAAGAAAGAGGGAGAATAATGGAAAATATTGTTAATGAGTGTAAAGCGCTTGAGGATAAGTTAATCGAATTGCGCCGAGAGTTGCATAAAGTTCCCGAGATTGGCGGTGAGCTACCTGAAACCCGTAAAATCGTTTGTAGATATCTTGATGAAATAGGTGTTCCGTATAAACTCAACCCCGATGATGATGGTCTTGTTGCTGAAATTAAGGGAGGAAAAACGGGAAAAACCATAGCATTTCGTGCCGATATGGATGGTTTACATATAAATGAGGATAATTCTTTGCCTTATAAGTCAATTATTGATGGACAAATGCACGGCTGCGGTCACGATGCTCATACCGCTATTTTGTTAGTGGCGGCCGAGATTATAAATAAGCATAAAGATGAACTTTGCGGTAATGTTCGCCTTTTGTTCCAATCAGGTGAGGAAACAGGCACAGGCGCTAAAGAGATGTTAAAAATCGGTGCTATTGACGGGGTGGATGCGGCTTGCGCAATCCATGTTGGAAATATTGCGAGGAATGACCGAAAACCCGGTGAAATGGTTGTTTTACCAGGACCCGTTAGTGCGGGCAAGAATAAATTCACCGTAACTGTTTACGGAAAGGGTACCCACACCGCATTCCCCGATGACGGTATTGACCCCATTTTAATAGCCTCAAATATAGTGAGCGAGTGTGCCAAGTATAGCCAAGAAGAATTGCCTAAAAGCGCAATACTTAATTTTGGAACCTTTAATGCGGGGGTTGACCATAATACAATTCCCGAAACAGCGACCCTTAAGGGCGGCATAAGGGTGCAAGATCCCGTGTTGCGTGAAAAAATCGGTGAAAAACTTATTGAAATTTCCGAAGCCCAAGCCAAAAAATATGGCGGTAGAGCGGTTGTTGACCTAAAAAGAGGTTCGGCAACAGTTATGAACGATGTGTCTTTAAGCGAGTTCGTCGCAAATTCGGTAGCCAAGGTGTTGGGAAGAGAAAAGGTTACAACAAGTCTCGAAAAACCGCTTATGGGCTCGGATGATTTTGCCAACTATGCTTCCATTATTCCGTCGGTGTATTTTATTTTGCACACTAATAATCCCGATAAAAACATAAATGCCACAAATCATAACCCGAGTTTTGATATTGATGAGGATGTTTTGTGGGAGGGTGTTGCTGCATATACTGCGATTGCCCTCGATTATCTTATATAGTAAGGGAAAATTAAATGAAAATTATCGTATTTGCTGATATACATTATTTTGCGGGCACACGCGAGCAATATAAATCCACCACCAAACTTGTGCATCACGGTTTGCCCGTTTTTAAGGCCTTGATTAAGAAAATAAACGAGGAGCATAAGCCTGATTTTTGCGTAAATTTAGGGGATAGCATACAAGATCTTAATGATAAGCAAAAAGATTTAGCGGCACTTAATGAGGTTAGTAGATTAACCGATAAGATAGAGTGCCCTTGCTATACTATTTTTGGCAATCACGACCTTAAGATGATGGATACGGTTTCTGAGGTTGAGGCCCTCTTTGGAGGTAAAAAATCGACTTTTTCATTTGATAAGGACGGGTACCACTTTATATTTTTAACCACCGAAATTCGTTCCGAATTAGGCCTTGAGCGTGGTGGCGGATATAAGGCTTGGTATCTTTCACAAAGTGATATGGAATGGCTTCGTGAAGATTTAGCAAAAAACGACCTGCCGTATATGATTTTCGCCCATTATCCGTTAGCCGAGGATAGTACGGTTGATGATTGTTTCTTAATGAAAAACCGGGACGAGATAAAACAAATGCTAAAAGGGGATAAAAACCTTTTAGCCGTTATGGCCGGACACCAACATTCTAACCAAACATATTTAGAGGATAATATTTTGCATATAAATTTAGGCTCTACAATCACATGTAGGCTCGAAAATGGCATTCCCGAGGGCACCTATGCCGAAATTATATTGGAAAACGGAAATATGACTGTTTATTACCGCCAGGTTAAAGTAGAAGAGGAAATTTGAAGTTACGCAGTTCCTCAAAAATCAAAATAGAACAATAAAAAATCCACTCGAAAGAGTGGATTTTTTTATAACCAAAACAGTTTGTTTTCAAATTCTTTATCGGGAATTGTACCGTACGCGCAAAGTTCAAAGGCTTCGGCATAACGAATTTTTTTACCTTGTTTTCTGCCGTAGTGCTTTATCAGTTCTTTTCTAAAGCGGGCAGCAGTCTTAGCAAAGCGTATTGCGTAGCCGTCGTAGGTTGACATTTCATTAATTTGTTTATCGCTGTATTTCTTGATTATGTCAATTCCTCTAAACCATTTTTTGCGTTCATCCTTGTCGGTAGGTACTGTTTGTCCGTTCAAGAAATATAAAAGATTTTGCGGTATGCCGCCCTCAAAGGCCAAAGGTTGATTGACATTTTTGGGTATATAAATTATAATGTATTAGATACATTTTTTCGAAGTAGGTTATGTAATGTTTTGTAATAATATTTTAGAAGCAATGGGTAACACCCCTATGATTTTGCTTAATCGTATGACTGGGCCTGAGGATGCAAGAATACTCGTTAAATTCGAGGGCCTTAATGTCGGTGGCTCAATTAAAACCCGCACCGCATATAATATGATTCTTGATGCCGAGCGGCGTGGACTTATAAACAAGGATACCGTTATTGTAGAGCCCACAAGCGGCAATCAAGGCATAGGCCTTGCCCTTGTTGGTGCAGTGCTTGGCTATAAGGTTAAAATTATTATGCCGGATTCGGTAAGCGAAGAGAGGCGTCTGCTAGTTCGCCAATATGGGGCCGAGGTTGTTTTGGTGCACGATGCGGGCAATATCGGACTCTGTATTGAGGAGTGCTTGAATTTGGCGCTCAAAGAACAAAAGGAAAACCCAAACGTCTTTGTTCCTCAGCAGTTTGAAAACCCTGCTAACCCCGAAGTTCAGCGTAATGTAACCGCTAAAGAAATATTAAGTCAGGTAGATGGCGAAATTCACGGCTTTTGCTCGGGAATTGGCACAGGTGGCACAATCACAGGTATTGGCGAAGTACTAAAGGCTGCCAATCCCAATATGATAATCTGGGCTGTTGAGCCTGAAAATGCCGCAATTCTTTCGGGCGGTTCAATAGGCACTCATGTTCAAATGGGAATAGGGGACGGCATTATTCCTAAAATACTTAACCAAGAAATATATGATGATGTTTGTATCGTTAAAGATGACGAGGCACTTCAAGCGGCAAAGGATTTGGCGGCTAAAGAGGGTATCCTTTGCGGTATTTCAAGCGGTACAAATGTGGCGGCGGCTTTGCGTTTGGCAAAAAAATTAGGTAAGGGGAAAACAGTTGTAACGGTTTTACCCGATACTGCCGAAAGATATTTTTCAACTCCATTATTTGAATAATTAAAAGAGCAAATTTGAAATTCAAATTTGCTCTTTTGTATTAGCACGGAAAAATCAGGCAATACTATCCTTGAAAGGATGGTTTTTATGATAGAACAAGATACTATTAAATTACTTCGTGAATGTGATGCGGGCATTAAAATGGGTGTTGCCTCAATTGATGAGGTGTATGACTATATTGAGTCTAATGATATGAAAAAGCACCTAAATGCCTCAAAGGATGAGCATGATAAGCTTGATAAGGAACTTCAGGAGTTACTCGGCAAATATGGCGATGAGGGTAAAAATCCAAATCCTATGGCAAAGGGTATGTCGTGGCTTAAAACAAATGTTATGCTCACACTAAACGAGTCGGACGGGACAGTGGCCGACCTCATGGTTGATGGTTGTGATATGGGTGTAAAATCACTTTCAAAATACCTTAATCAATATGCCGCCGCCGATGAAAAGAGCAAAAACCTTTGTAAGCGCCTTATTTCTCTTGAGGAGAATTTGGGTAAGCAAATGCGAGAATATTTATAAAGTAAAAAGCCAAGAATTTTCTTGGCTTTTTTTACCGAAAAAAACGCAAGTTTATATCAAAATAGTGATTGAAAAAATTTTAACAATGGTATATACTTTTATTATTAAAACAAGGGGTGTAAATTTATGTATAAAACCGAAACACATTTACATACGGCAGAAACCAGTCTTTGTGGTGTTTTAACGGCAAAAGAAGTTGTTGAGCTTTATCATGAAGCTGGATATAAAACTCTTTTTGTTACCGACCATTTCCATAAACATTATTTCAATAAACTCGGTGAAGGCAGTTGGGATGAAAAGTTCCAAACCTTCCTTTCGGGCTATAAGGCGGCAAAGGCTGAGGGCGAAAAATACGGTATGAATATAATTCTTGCTGCAGAAATCACCTTCACAACAGCCCCTAACGATTATATTCTTATTGGTGCCACTGAGGAGTTTTTGTATTCCTGTGAGGATAAATTCGAATGGGGTATTGAAAAGTTTTATCCTTATGCAAAACAGCATGGTGTAACGGTTATTCAAGCACACCCTTATCGTGATGATATTTGTTTTCCAACACCTGAGTTTGTAGATGCAATTGAGGCTTATAACACTAATCCTCGCCACGAAAATTATGATGAAAAGGCTTGTGAACTTGCAGCAAAATATAATAAACCCGTAACCGCAGGCTCTGATACCCATCGTGATACTGATGTTGCCTTGTCGGCTGTCTTGAGCGAGGAAGAAATTAAAACAGGGGACGACTATTTAAGATTGCTTTTTGAAGGAAAACTTGAGTTTTTACATTAAACTTGGGAGGAAACGATGAAACTTGCAACTAAAACCGGCGATTTTGCAACATTTGGCTTAACCCAATTTGAAGCCGCCCAGTGTATTGCAAAATCAGGATTTCGTTATGTGGATTATAGTTTTTTTATGGACTATGATAACCGAAGCGGTGTATATAGTGAAAATTGGCAAACCTACTGTAAGGAATTGCGTGAAAAAACCGAAAATATGGGCCTTCGCTTTGTTCAGGCGCACGCACCAATGGGTAAGCCAATTGAAGAAGATAATGCGGCTTTTTTGGCCGATACAATCCGTTCGATTGAAGCCTGTGCTTTGCTTGGAATTAAAAATTTAGTTGTGCATACAGGATATATGAGAGGTCTTTCAAAGGAGGAAACCTTTGAAAAAAATCTAAGGTTTTTCAACGCTCTTTTAAGGGTTGCAGAGCCTCTCGGTGTAAATGTTTTGGCTGAGAATTTTGATAAAATGTGCACCGATATTTATTGGATGGATAATGCGGCCGACCTATTGGAGTTTGTCCGTTTTGTGAATCACCCAAATTGTCACGCAATATTTGATGTGGGACACGCTAATTTGCAAAGCATTCCGATTTATGACCAAATTTTAACCCTCGGCAACGAAATCTATGCTTTACATATTCACGATAATATGGGTGATGCCGATGCACATCAGCAGCTCTTTTGCGGCAATTTAGATGTTGATGGGGTTATTAGAGCTCTTTTGGAGGTTGGCTTTAACGGCTATTTTACCTTTGAAACTAAAAGTCGGTTTAATCTTGCAAATGGTGGTACTATCGGGGAAAGTACAAAAAATCTTCCCTTGTTAATTCGCATTGAGGAAGAAAAACTTTTATATAATATCGGAAAAGCTACGCTTTCCGCTTATGGTTGCTTTGAGGAATAGGAGGATATCTATGGAAAAAATGTTAGGAGTAATGCTTGATTGCTCAAGAAATGCGGTAATGAAGGTAGATGCAGTGAAGGATTATGCGCTCATTCTTAAAAAGATGGGATATAACACCTTAATGCTTTATACAGAGGACACCTATGAGGTGGATAATCAACCCTATTTCGGTCATCTTCGCGGTAGATATTCAAAGGAAGAAATGAAAGAACTCGACACCTATTGTAACGGTATCGGTATTGAACTTGTTCCTTGTATCCAAACTCTTGCTCACCTTGAAAACATTTTTAAGTGGTACACTGAATATGAGGATATTAGGGATTGTGATGATATTTTGCTTGTTGGCGAGGATAAGACCTATGCTCTTATTGAGGATATGCTCTCCAGCTTGCGCCAGTGCTATACCACCAAGAAAATACATATCGGTATGGATGAAGCAGGTAATGTCGGCAAGGGCAAGTATATGAATAAGCACGGCATTGAGGATAGATTCGATATTATTAACAATCATCTACATAAGATTTGCGAGCTTTGTAAAAAGTATGATTTCGAGCCAATGATTTGGAGCGATATGTTTTGCAATCTTGCTCTTAATATTGAAAATCAGTATGAAGAGGTTGATGCAAGCAAAATTTTAGAAAAGGCGGCCTTGCCCGAAAATATTTCCTTGGTTTATTGGGATTATTATAGTACCGATGTTAATAGATATAAGCGCCAAATCAAAACCAATAAAATGTTCGGCAAGCCTACATATTTTGCGGGCGGCGCTTGGACCTGGTGGGGTTTTGCACCGCATAATCAGTATAGTATAGATACAACTAAGGCGGCAATCACCGCTTGTAATGAATGTGGAATTGATGGCGTTTTCTTTACAGTTTGGGGCGATTTTGGCGGCGAGTGTACAAAGTATGCCGTTTTGCCTTCCCTTATGTATGCTGCCGAACTTGTAAAGGGTAACGAGGATATGGATAGCATCAAGGCAAAATTCAAGGAAATAGTTGGCGTAGATTTTGATACATTTATGCTTTTGGATAAATTAGATGAGCCGGGCGGCAACCATCGTGAAAACCCCTCAAGATACTTGATTTTTAATGATGTCTTTATGGGCGTGTGCGATAGTATGTGTGATATAAAGGATGATATATATTACGAAAAACTTGCAAAGGATATAAAGAGTGTCGATGCAGGGGAATATTCAGTAATATTTGATTCCTATCAAAAATTGGCCGAACTTTTATCGATAAAGGCTTCGCTTGGAATAAGAACAAGAGAGGCTTATCTTGCAGGCGATAAGGCTACCCTTAAGTTGCTTGTTAGTGATTACGAGTTAGCGATAGAAAAACTTGAAGCCTTCCATAGCGTATATCAAAAACTGTGGTTTTGGGAAAATAAGCCGCATGGCTTTGATGTTCAGGATATAAGGCTCGGCGGAACAATAAAACGAATAAGCAGTTGTAAAAAACGTCTTGAAGAGTTTATTTCGGGAGATGTAGCAACAATTCCCGAACTAAATGAGCCTGTTTTGGAAAAGATAAATGCTACTTGTTGTAGTTTTATGCGAACCGCAACGGTAAATAATATATAAAATTTTGGGGTGGAAAATTTTCCACCCCGTTTTTGTTTTTATCCTATTGAATAGCAAATGATAATGTGTTAAAATTATTGAAAAGGGGAGATGTAAATGCAAATTAGCGGATTTCAAAAAATGACATTGTTGGATTATCCCGGTAAGGTGGCTTGTACAATTTTTACAGCAGGCTGTAATTTTCGTTGTCCCTTTTGCCATAATGCATCGTTGGTTACCCATATAGATAAAAGTGTAAGCTTTTCAGAAGAAGAGATATTAGAGTATCTTAAAAAGAGAAAGGGAATTTTAGACGGTGTTTGCATTACAGGCGGCGAGCCGCTTTTGCAAGTCGATATTATAGATTTTCTTACAAAGATAAAAGAAATTGGTTATTCGGTAAAATTGGATACAAATGGCTCGTTTCCTCAAAAGTTGGAAGAAATCATAAATAAACAATTAGTAGATTATGTCGCTATGGATATTAAAAATTCGAAAGAAAAATATCCTCAAACGGTAGGTATTGATAATTTTGATATTTCCCCAATTGAAAAAAGCGTAGAAATTCTTAAAACCAGCGGTATAGACTATGAGTTTCGCACCACCGTTGTTGCGGAGTTTCACGAACCACAAGATATTGTGGCGGCGGCCGAGTGGATAAAAGGCGCAAAAGGATA
>JAZRZR010000006.1:0-11489 GCA_045601525.1 Acutalibacteraceae bacterium | reverse complement strand
CTCGAACTCGCTACCTCCACCTTGGCAAGGTGGCGCTCTACCAGATGAGCTAAATCCGCATAAATGGTGCCTCCGATCGGAATCGAACCAATGACACGGGGATTTTCAGTCCCCTGCTCTACCGACTGAGCTACAGAGGCGAATGGCGACCTGGATGGGGCTCGAACCCACGACCTCTAGCGTGACAGGCTAGCGTTCTAACCAGCTGAACTACCAGGCCACAAATGGTGGGAACAACAGGGCTCGAACCTGTGACCCTCTGCTTGTAAGGCAGATGCTCTCCCAGCTGAGCTATGCTCCCACGCTTGTGCCACGCGGCATTGCTTCCCTCACGAAACTCACCAGCGACAAGCATTATATTACCATAACCGAACGCGATTGTCAACTGTTTTTTTCGTTTTTTTGAAAAAAATTTTATGAGTTTGCCAGTGCCTCTAACTCTTGTTTTGTGAAATCATAAATCTTATCGCAAAAATGGCATTTGATTTCAGCGCTATCCATCTCGTTTGCCATATCGGTAAGTTCTTTTTTACCCATACTTATAAGCGCCTTTTCTACCCTTTGCCTTGTGCAATTACATTTATATTCAATATCCTGTTCGTATAGAACCTCTACCTCAAAATTCTTAAGTGCCAAGCGCAAAATTTCTTCAAGGCTCATTTTATCGGTTAGCATCTTTGTTATTGAGGGAATATCTTTTATGCCATCTTCTAATTTTTCAATCGTTGCCTCTTCGGCAGCAGGAAGTAACTGAATAATATATCCACCCGCTACATTTACAGTAAGGTCAGGATTTACAAGAACGCCTAAGGCGCAAACTGTTGGAGTTTGCTCGCTTAATGCATAGTATGCTGTGATATCCTCGGCTATTTCACCCGAGGTTAGCGGAACCGAGCCATTATACGGCTCTTTAAGGCCTAAATCTTTAATAACATAAAGGCTACCCTCACGGCCAACTGCGCCGCCGACGTCAAGTTTGCCCTTTTCATTAAGGGGCAATTCAACAACAGGATTACTAACATAACCTCTAACATCGCCGTTAAAATCCGAAACGGCAATAAGCGCACCTGTAGGCCCACCGCCCGCCACACGAAGAGTGAGAGAGTTATCCCTACCCTTTAGCATATTGCCCATCATTGATGCGGCTGTAAGCAAACGACCGAGTGCTGCTGTTACTACTGCCGAGGTGGTGTGAATTTGCTCGGCACGAGCCACGATATCGGTTGTATCAACGGCGGTCGCCATAACCTGACCGTTACTTGTTATACATCTAATAAGTTTACCCATAATTATACCTTTCTTGTTACATAAACTACCCGTTGGGTATCACTTTTTGATTCATCCAAACTGTTTTCCGCATAAACTGCCTCTATTTTAAGTCCCGCTGCCAATACCGCTTTTTCGACCTCAACGGCAGTATATGCTCTCTCGCAAAACTGCTCGGTAAAACGGTTATACGAATTGCCCCTTTTTTCAAAAATATCGAGGGATATTTCGGTTAATCTTTTCTTTGGTTTATATGTATTTTGCCACACGCAATATATATCGTCTGTTTCTTTTACAAAGGTATTGTCCGACAATACAGATTGGTGTTTATATTCGGTATTAAGGTCGAATATAAAAAGACGCTCTTTCTCTAAAAACAGTGCGATTTTTTTGAGGGCTTTACTAAAAGTTTTATAATCAGTTATATGATTAAGGCTATCAAGGCTACAAATCGCCCCATCAACCGTACCATACAAATCAAGCTCTTCTGCCTTTTGGCAAATAAACATAACATCGCTATCCGACTGCACCTTTTTTTCATTGGCTACCGAAAGCATTTCTTCCGAAGCATCGACGCCAATAACACTTATTCCCTCTTTAGCAAGTAAAAAAGAAAGATTACCTGTGCCACACGCCATATCTAACAATAAAGTTGGCTTTTTATCATACTTTCTAAACAATGACAGCAAATATTTTGCCATACCTTTATAATTGACATCGCTTGTTAGCGCATCGTAAAAAAAGGAAAACTCTTTATAAGAACCCATAGACAACCTCTTTATTAAAACGGGCGGAAAACCGCCCGTTTATTTATTGCATAATTTCGCGGAAGCGCTCGCCATCAATCTTTTCATTTAAGAAAAGTTCGTTGGCAACAAGGCCTAATTTTTCCATATTTGCCGACAAAATATCGAGAGCTTTTTTATACTGTGTCATAACAATATTTTCGATTTCCTCATCAATTGTTGCGGCAATCTTATCGGAATAGTTAGGTGTTGAGGAAAAATCACGGCCGAGGAAAACCTCGTTATTATCGTTTCCGTAGGCCACAAGACCCAATTTCTCACTCATACCGAATTTTGTAACCATTTTACGCGCAAGTTCGGTGGCGCGCTGAATATCGTTTGAGGCGCCTGTGCAAATATCGTCCTGTGTTAGTTGTTCGGCCGCACGACCGCCAAGCAAGGAACAAATTTGCTCAAGCATAGTGTTTCTCGAAACATGACCCTTTTCCTCGGTTGGCAAATACATTGTGTAGCCTGCCGCCATACCACGAGGAATAATTGAAATTTGGTGAACGGGGTCTTGCGTTGGCAAATGGTAAGACACGATTGCGTGACCTGCCTCGTGATAAGAGGTTATCCACTTATCCTTATCCTTAACGATATGCGAACGCTTTTCAGTGCCCATAACAACCTTTATTGTTGCCTCTTCGATTTGCTCTTGGGTTATAGCCTTAAGTCCCTTACGGGCGGCAAGAAGAGCAGCCTCATTAAGCAGATTTTCAAGGTCGGCACCGGTAAAACCTGAGGTTGATTTTGCAATAGTTTCAAGCGATACATCGGGACCCAAGGGTTTTGAGCGTGAGTGTACCTTCAAAATTTCCTCACGACCCTTTGCATCGGGGTAATTAACAGTAATTTGTCTATCAAAACGGCCGGGACGCAAAAGTGCCTTATCGAGTATATCGGGGCGGTTGGTTGCCGCCATAATTATAACGCCTTCATTAGCGCCAAAGCCATCCATTTCAACGAGCAACTGGTTAAGGGTTTGCTCTCTTTCATCGTGACCGCCGCCAAGGCCTGCGCCTCTTTGACGGCCTACGGCATCGATCTCATCAATGAATATAATTGCGGGGGCTTCCTTTTTAGCCTGTTCGAACAAATCTCTTACACGGGATGCACCCACGCCTACAAACATTTCCACAAAATCGGAACCCGAAATGCTAAAGAAAGGCACGCCTGCTTCACCTGCAACCGCACGGGCAAGCAAGGTTTTACCTGTTCCGGGAGGGCCAACAAGCAATACGCCCTTAGGAATACGGGCACCAAGTTCATTAAATCTTGAAGGGCTCTTCAAAAACTCAACTATTTCGGCAAGCTCTTCCTTTTCTTCATCGGCGCCTGCAACATCGGCAAAGGTGGTTTTCTTTTTGCCGTCGGCCTTTTTAGCACGGGATTTGCCGAAACTCATAGTTTTGTCGCCGCCCATTGCCGATCCCATGCGCTTCATAAACATTACAACAAAGAAAATCATAATGCCGAACATTAAAATGGTGGGCAAAAGCTCGATAAGCCAAGAAGCCGCACTACCGCTCTTATAATCTTGTTTAATCATAAGTGCGGGGTCGGTTTCTCTATACTCATCGTTTATAGCCATAACCTTTTCGTTAACATCGTTATAAAAGATATCGGGTGAGGCAACGGTGTAACGATAGGTTTTACCATCGGCACGCTTTGTGTAACGAAGTTCGCCGCTATACAAATTAAGTTCATAAGCCGAAACTTGATTGGTTACGATTAAATCTACAACCTCGTAATATTTGGTTTGGGCTGTTTTATTTCCTGAAAATGATGCTAACGCTACTGAACCGATTAGCACAATCGGAATCAATATATACAATAGCACATTTTTGAAATTCTTTTTCATAAGGGTTTCCTTTCTTATTTGCTGTAAATCTCGGGCTTCAAAACACCCAAATAGGGCAAATTACGGTATTTTTCATTATAATCAAGGCCGTAGCCAATTAAAAATTCATCGGGCGATACAAAGCCTACATAATCAGCCTTAATGTCGGCTATTCGGTTTGCGGGCTTATCGATAAATGTACATATTTTCACGCTGTTTGCGTTTTTCTTAAGCAGAACCTCTGATATAAATTTAAGTGAAATGCCTGTATCCAATATATCCTCTACCACAAGTATATCAAATCCATCGGGGTCAATATCCAAATCTTTTTTGAATTGAACGCTTCCCGTTGTTTTGGCGCCGTGATATGAAGAAATTGCCATAAAATCTATTTTGCAGGGGCAATTTATTTCACGGATAAGGTCGGACATAAATAGCACCGAACCCTTTAATATGCCAACCACCAAAAGATTTTTATCCTTATAATCTTCTGTGATTTGCTTGCCGAGCTTTTGGCAAACTTCTTTTATTTCTTCCTTTGTCAGAAGAGCTTCTTTAACATCTTTTTCAATATCAGTCAACATTTTATCTTCCCCGAAATCTATTTTATTATTTCACTTTTAACAAGCAATATATTTTTTGAATTTTTATCAACCTTTACCCTTTCGGCAACCCCGATACCATAAACCCAAATTACGCCCTTTTCATCGGCTATAACAGGAAGATTTTCACGGTCTCTAAGCGGCACCTTATTTTCGGTAAAAAGTTTTTTAAGGCTTTTAGTAACACCTCTATCGGCTTGACGGATTTTATCACCGTCTTTTCGAGTTCTTAAGTTTAATTCGCCTATTATTTTATCACAGTCAATCAAATTTTTTGATAACTGTTTGTTAACATTTTCAGAAGGAATTTTCAAAAACTCGGTTTTATAATTTGTGGCTTCAATATTTTTATAGCTTTCGAAATATAAAAAACCGTCTTTGCAAACTCCAAGTAAATCAAGAGGCAATGAGCATTTGCCATTTTCTTTAACAGCCAAGTAGAGTTGTTCAATATGTCCGTTTTCCAAAGAGGCATTAAATTTTTGCTCGAAAATTTGTTTCAATGCTCTTTTAGCAACAACTTTAGGCAGTTCCAAAAGTTTTACTATCTCGATTTTTTCACCATCGAAAATTCCACCGGCTGCCTCTTTTGCAAGGTCGGCTAAAAACCGATCCTCTTCACTTAAAACTATGCCGTTACGCACCACACTATTGGCCACCGAATGATTGATTTCACGCAATACGGGAACTACATTGTGCCTTATTTTATTGCGAGTATATTCATCGGTCAAATTTGTGGAATCTGTAACAAAAGAAATAGAGTTTTGAGCGCAATATTCCTCGACCATTTCCCTTGTGCAAAGTATTAACGGGCGGATAAAAATATCCCTTTTAGGCGGTATGCCGCAAAGCCCTTTTAATGCCGTCCCTCTTGACAGATTAAAAATAACCGTTTCAAGAGAATCATCGGCGGTGTGGGCAGTTGCAATAACCGAGCCCTTTGCAATACTTTCAAAAAAGTTATACCTTGCTTTCCTTGCCGCAAGTTCGATGCTATCGCCTGCTGTTTCGGCGAGTGCCTTAACCTCTACCCTTTCTAAATAAAGCGGAACACCAAGGCGCCCACACAATTCCTCTACAAAGTGTTGGTCACGCTCGGATTCATCCCCTCGAAGACAATGGTTAAGGTGAGCAGCCGAAAGAGTTATTCCAAGCCTCTCTTTTAATGATAAAAGACAATAAAGCAGGCTAACCGAATCAGCGCCGCCCGAAAGAGCAACAATAACATTTTTTGATTGGTCTAATAAAGAAAAACGGTTTATGGCTTCTAAAACCAAATTATTCATCTCTGAAATTATCCCTTGAAGAGAACCTTGTAAACTGGGCATCCCAATGCAAGGCTATTGTGCGAAGTTCACCGTGACGGTTCTTTGCTACAATACACTCGGCCTTTGTTTCATCCGAAGGTTCTGCATTTTCATCCTTTTCATTATCGTAATATTTTTCTCTATAAAGGAAAAGTACTATATCTGCATCCTGCTCGATTGAGCCTGATTCACGAAGGTCGGAAAGACCGGGCTTATGCGATTTGCCACGAGTTTCGGTACCACGGGAAAGCTGTGCGCAAACGATAATCGGCACCTTGAGTTCTTTCGCCAAAACCTTAAGACCACGGGTGATTTCCTGAACTTCAAGTACACGGCTATCGATATGCTTTGGGCTCTTCATAAGACCCAAATAGTCAACAACCACCAAATCAACCTTTTTCATGCGCAAAAGTTTTGCTTTCATTTCAGGCACAGTAAGGGTTGATGTTTCATCCAAATACATCTCAAGTTTTGAAAGTTCGCTGCCTGCAGTGCCAAGTCTTGTCCATTCATCAGGAGAAAGCTCGCCTGTTCGCATTTTTGTACTGGCAATTCCAGCCTCACTCGATAACAAACGCTGTGCCAACTGGTCACGCGACATTTCAAGTGAGAAGAAGCAAACTGTTTTCTTTTTCATCGCAACATTTCTTGCAATATTAAGAGCAAATGCAGTTTTACCCATACCGGGTCTCGCACCTAAAATAATAAGGTCAGATTTATTAAGGCCTGTAATGGTTTTATCAAGGTCACCTATACCTGTGGGAATACCTATATAGTCGTCCCTAGTTTCAGGGTCGGTAATCTTAGCAAGACGGTCACAAGTTTCATAGGTGATTACATTCCTAATATGCTCAAGACCTGCAATTTCTTTACCCTGTCTTATTTCATAAATGCGTTGTTCAGCGGCCGATAAAAGTCCGTTTGTGTCAACGACATTTTCGTTTGCATCCTTGATAATGCCTTGGGCAACCTTGATTAAGGTGCGCTTATAATAACGGTCCTTTATTATGTTTGCATATGTAACAATGTTGGCTGCCGAGGGAACGGTTTGCACAAGGCGGGTAATATATTCTTTACCGCCCGCATCATCATAAATACCATTATCCTTTAACTTTTCAAGCAAGGTTACGAGGTCAATAGTATTGCTTTGCTCAAACATAAGATGCAAAGTTTCGTATATTCTCTTATGCTCATTAAGATAAAAATATTCAGGTTTTAATAATCCCTCAACTAAAATGAAAGACTGCGGGTCTATAATAATTGCACCTAAAACCGACTGCTCGGCTTCGGCCGAAAAAGGAAGAATACCCTCTTCGATATCCGCAAAGAATCTTTGTTCCATATTTTTAACTCCTATTAAAATAATTTAATGCGAAGACATAAATTAGGGTTTTACCTCTACTGTAAATTTGGCGCTGACACCATTATAAAGCTTAATCTCGGCACCGAATTCACCATAAGATTTAATATCGGCAACCGACATTTTTTTACGGTCAACCTCAATGCCGCTTTGCTCTTTTATGGCGATTGCTATTTCCTTTGAGGTAACTGCGCCGAAAAGTTTACCATTAGCACCCGCTTTAGCAGTTAAGGTAAAGCGTTTACCCTCAAGTTGCTTTGCAATTGCAATTGCGGCATCCTTTTCCTCTTTTAAGTGATGCGCCTTGGCATCCTCACGACTTTTAAGTTCAGCCAATGCGGCGTTGTTTGCCTCTACTGCAAGATTTTTCGGAAAAAGAAAATTTCTTGCATATCCATCGGATACATTACAAAGTTCACCCTTCTTACCGTGACCTTTGACATCTGCTAATAATATAACCTTCATCTATATCACCTTTCACTAAAATATTCATCAATGGTTGATTTTAATAATTCCTCTGCCGAAGTAATATCGGTATTTTCTATGGCGGTTGCCGCCATTGTTCTATGACCGCCTCCACCGAGTTTTTCCATAATTATTTGCACATTAACTTCACCATACGAACGGCTTGATATACAAACACTATCCTCAACATTAAACAACACAAAGGAAGCCTTTACATCGTTAACACCCATAAGTTCATCGGCCGCTTGGGCTGACGCAAGCCTTGCATTTGCATCTTTTGAGAAATTTGTTGCTATGGCGCAATTCTTATACTGTGAAGCCGATGCAACAATATCATTTTTTGCTTTATAAATATCTAACGAATCTGCAAAAAGCTTTTTAACTGTAACGGGGTCTGACCCCTTGCGGCGAAGAAAAGCTGCCGCTTCATAAGTACGCACGCCTGTGCCTAATACGAAATTCTTTGTATCGAGCATTATACCCGACATAAGTGCGTTCGCACTATCGGCATTTATAGCTTCGTTACCGCAATACTGCAAAATCTCGGTAACAAGCTCACAAGACGATGAGGTAACCGTTTCGTTATAAAAAATTATAGCGTTCTTAATATGGTCACTTGCGGTGCGATGATGGTCAATGACAACTGTTTTGTGGGCTTTTTCAAGTATATTTTTACTAATTACGAAATCGGGACGGTGGGTATCAACCACTACAACTAAGGTGTTTTGGTCTATCTTATCCAAAACCTCATCTTCGTATGTTAACATTTCCGAATAGCCCTTTTGCTTTATATAGTCAAGTAAGGAATCAGCCATGCCGCCATTTCTTTCGATTATTATATTTGGCTCAGCACCGAGCGAATCGGCAAGGACAGCTAATGCAAAAGAGGCTCCCAAACAGTCAAGGTCGGCAAAGCGGTGGCCCATAATAACAACCCTTTGGTTATGCTTTATAAGCTCGCATACTGTTTTAGCAGTAACCCTCGCTCTTACCTTTGAACCACGCTCATTACCTGCCTTTACGCCACCAAAGAATTTATAATCATTTTCCTTGTGTTTTAGCACGGCTTGGTCACCACCGCGGCCAAGCGCCATATCAAGTGATGCCCTTGCTATAGTTTCGCACTCGTGCAAATCTTTGGCACCGTATCCAATACCAATCGATACGGTTATATTATAGCCTTCAAAATCTCTATTGCGGACTTCCTCTAAGATTGAAAAACGCTCATCCTCAAAGCGCTTTAGGTGGCGATATTCAAAAATCATAAGGTATCTATCGCTTGAAAGCGAATACATAACCCCATTTGCTGATGAAAACCAATTTTCAACAACTGCTTGCAAATCACTTCGAACCTTTGCCTTTTTTGCTTCTTTCTCGTTCTTTAAGATTTCATCAAGAGCATCTATTTGAAGAATTGCGGCAACGGGCCTTGAAAAACGATATTCTGCTGAAAGTTTTTTAAGAACTGTTTGGTCCTCAAAATAAAGCAGGATATTTTTATCGCTTTTTATGGCGCAAACATTAAAAATTCTATTGCCGACAGCCGCTTCACAAACACCCTTTTCTAAAAGTTTAGAATAGGTATCATTATCGAAAAGAGAACTTGTTTTTTCGTTTAATATTTCGTTAAGCGGAAACACTTGATGCGAAAAAGCCTTATTTCCCCAAGAAAATTTACCATTAGCCGAAACGCACAACACGGGAACGGCAAAATTTTCAAGAATTTCTCGGCTTTGACCTGCCGCTATATTAGCACTATCAAGAATTGCCTGATGCACCCTTTGTCTTAACCTTCTATGCGATACAAAAGAGCCAATTGCAATAATCACTGCGGCCGCTATACCGACATAAAATATCGGCTTATTATAAAAGAACAAGGCAACACATTGAAATACAATGAGCAAAATCGAAATTATTTGAAGTGTGCCTACAACTGATGTTTTCTTTTTCAATGTGTTTCCTCCTTTTCATAGAACCTACTTATACCGACATTATAACGGGAAGTATCATAGGACTGCGACGTGTTCTTTCATATAAAAATTTTGAAACGCCATCACAAATTTTTCCTTTAATAGCATTCCAATCTCGGATATTATGAACATAACAGCGTTCTAAAATATCACAGGCTATCTCGGTTATCTCGCCGATTAGTTCCTCTGACTCCTTAACATAGACAAAACCACGGGATACTACATCGGGTCCCGAAACAATTTCGCCCGTTACAGCGTCTTGAGATATGGCGATAACAATAACTCCATCCTCGGATAAACGCAAACGGTCACGCAAGACAATACTGCCCACATCACCTACGCCAAGTCCGTCAACTAAAACTCTACCCGCGGGTACCGTATCCACAATCTTGATTGACTTTCTTGAAACCTCTATAACATTTCCGATTGAACCCACAAGTATATTTTGTTTGGGAATACCCATACCTTGTGCTAATTGGGCATGTTTACAAAGGTGCTTTTGTTCGCCGTGAACCGGAACAAAAAATTGCGGTTTTACAATGCTTAACATAAGTTTTAATTCCTCACCGCAAGCGTGACCTGAAACATGAACATCGTACATCTTTTCATACACGACATTAGCGCCCTTTTTCATAAGCTCATTTACAACCTTGCTTACCCACTTTTCATTACCGGGAATTGGGGTTGCCGAGATTATAATCATATCACCCGGAATAACATCTACGTTTCTATGCTCGCCCGAGGCTATGCGGTGAAGCGCCGACAATGGCTCACCCTGACTGCCCGTTGTAATTATTACCAACTGCTCACTTGGATACTTTTTAATTGAATCAATATCAATTAAAACGCCCTCATCAACCTTCAAATAGCCAAGTTCCGAAGCGATATTTACAACATTTATCATACTTCTTCCCGAAACGGCCACCTTTCTTCCGCAACGCACCGCCTCATCAATTATTTGCTGAATACGATGGATGTTTGAAGAAAAGGTTGCCACTATAATTCGGTGGTTCTTTGCCTTTTTGAAAAGATTTTGGAAGGACTCACCCACTATTCTTTCCGAAGCGGTATAGCCTGTGCGCTCGGCATTCGTGGAATCTCCAAGATATGCAAGCACACCCTCTCGTCCCAGTTCAGCAAAGCGGGCAAGGTCAATTACCTCTCCGTCAATAGGAGAAGTATCAATCTTAAAATCACCTGTTTGGACAATAAGACCTGCGCCGCACCTTATAGCAAGAGCAACCGCATCAGGTATTGAGTGGTTAACGTGTATAAACTCAACCGAAAATTTACCAAGCCTGATTATATCTTGCGGTTTAACTACATTGAGTTTTGCGCCGCCCAAAAGGCCGTTTTCCTTAAGTCTTGTTTCCACAAGTCCCAAGGTTAAGCGTGTGCCGTAAATCGGCAAATTGAAATTTTGCAACAAATAGGATATGCCGCCAATATGGTCCTCATGACCATGTGTTAAAACAAGACCTTTTATCTTATCCTTATTGGCAAGAACATAGGTGAAATCAGGAATAACGCTATCAATACCCGGCATCTCTTCATCGGGGAAAGACATACCGCAATCCACAAGAAGCATATCCCCATCATACTCATAAAGGGTGATATTCTTGCCGATTTCACCAAGACCGCCAAGCGGAATAATGCGAACAGTTTTGTTCACTGTTTTTGTTTGCGGTTTTGTATTGGTTTTTTTGTTAGTTGTGCTTTTAGAAGTTGTTTTCTTTACATTCTGGCTTTTTTTGTAACTCCCCTTTGCCGAAGAAACTTTTTTCGGCGAGGGCTTTGTGTTAGATTTTACATTTTTTGTGTTTTTTTCTGCCATATAATTTCCTTTCGCTGTAAAGTATGTATATAATTATATAAGAAAATATATATAGTA
>JAZRZR010000005.1:0-65447 GCA_045601525.1 Acutalibacteraceae bacterium | reverse complement strand
AAGACAACCTTTTGTTATTTTTTTAACAAACTTGTTGTTTTTCTTACAGTTTTCTTGTAAAATATACTTAATCTTTTCGAAAAGGAGAAAAAATATGCAGAAAACCGACAAAAAATACGAAGCGTTATTTACCCCTTGGAAAATAGGAAATGTGGAAATTAAAAACCGCATAGTTTTATGTCCTATGGGAGGCACCTCCCTCTTTGGTTGGATGGAGCACACCGGCAACCATTTTGACAAGGAGGCCGCAAAATTTTTCCTTGAAAAAGCCCAAAATAATGTTGGTCTTATTATCCCCGGTATCGCCCCTATCCGCAGTACCTTTATGGGTCAATGGCTCTATCAAAACAAAAAAATGTTTGAAGAGTTAAAGGTTTTTATGGATGAAATACATAAAACCGGCGCTAAACTTTTTATACAAATTACAGCAGGCATGGGTCGCTCTTGGGCTATCCCCACCCCTCTTGTTATGATTCATAATGCCCCTGTTGTTCGTGACATTATTAAGCCCATCATCAATGTTCCTTACCAATCGGCAAGCCCGAGTGAGTTGCCTTCTCGTTGGTCCGATAAGGTTACAACCCGCGCTCTTACCATAAAGGAAATCGAAGAAATCGTTGATGCCTTTGCAAAAACTGCAAAGCTTTGCAAAGAAGCAGGCGTTGATGGTGTTGAAGTTCACGCAGTGCACGAGGGTTATCTTCTCGACCAATTCACACATAAATACACCAACCATCGTACCGACAAATACGGCGGTTCTTTTGAAAACCGTTATCGTTTTGCAACCGATATTGTAAAGGCTATCAAATCCTCTTGCGGAGATGATTTCCCCGTTTCGCTTCGCTACTCTGTGAAATCTTATGTTAAAGATTTTTGCAAGGGCGCAGTTCCCGGTGAAGAGTTTACCGAAATCGGTCGTGATATGAAGGAAAGCGAAGAGGCTGCTAAATACTTGCAAGACGCAGGATACGATATGCTTAATGCCGATAATGGTACTTATGACTCGTGGTATTGGGCACATCCCCCGATGTATATGCCTCTTAACTGCAACCTCGATGATGTTTCACACATTAAAAAGTTTGTTGATATTCCCGTTGTTTGCGCAGGCCGTATGGAGCCCGATGTTGCCGCTAATGCAATAGCCGAGGGCCGCATTGATGCTATGGGTGTTGCCCGTCAATTCCTTGCCGACTCAGAATGGGTTACAAAGTTAATTGAAAATCGTCTTGAAGATATCCGTCCTTGTATTTGCTGCCACAATGCTTGCTTTAATATGGCTCATTACAAGGGTGTTGCAAATGCACAGTCAATCTACGATGCAAGCCATATTGCCCGTTGTGCCTTAGACCCCCGTGTTATGCAATCGGACAAATACAAAATCACACCTGCTAAGAAAATAAAAAATGTTGCCGTTATCGGTGGCGGTATAGGCGGTATGGAGGCTGCAATAGTTTTAGCTAAACGAGGACACAAGGTAAGCCTTTATGAAAAGTCTGATAAATTAGGCGGCGTGTTTATTGCCGCTGCTGCTCCTTCATACAAAGAAAAAGACCGTGAACTTATCGCTTGGTACAACCGCGAAATCACAAGATACCCCATTGAAATTCACCTTAATACCGAAGTAAAGGATATCGCTTCTCTTGGTGCTGACGAGGTTATCATAGCGACAGGCGCCAAACCCAACCGATTAGGAATTAAGGGTAATGAGTTAGGTATCGAAGCTATTGATTTCCTCTTGGGCGAAAAGCAGGTTGGCGAAAATGTAGTTATTGTAGGCGGCGGTCTTACAGGCTGTGAAATTGCTTACGAATTATATTTACAGGGCAAAAAACCTGTTATTGTTGAGATGAAAAACGACCTTATCGTATCGGATAAAATTTGCCTTGCAAACACAAGTTTCTTGCGTGATTTCTTTGAAACCAATAAGGTGCCTGTATATCTCGAAACAGGCATTACCGAAATTAGAAATGATGGTGTTACACTTAAGGCTAAGGACGGAAACTCCTTCGATGTACCCTGTGATAATGTTATTCTATCTATCGGCTACAAGCCCTCCCCCATTGCCAAGAAGGGCGCACATATCCATGTTATCGGCGACGCCGATAAGGTTGGAAGCTTGCGTACTGTTATATGGCAGGCTTGGGATAAAGCAATGAAAATTTAAGAAAGGATAAGCGATATGTTACTTACTACCGAACAACAAAAAATTCTTGACGGTGAAAAGGGCGAAGTGCTTGCCAAGGTTATGAAAACTATGGTTAAGTACGGCGAGGCCTTTGGTGCGGAAAAAATGGTACCCGTTTCAAGTAAATACAACCATCTTGTTACCTCTTTTGGTCTTAAGATGATGACCCCCGTTTTTGACCTTATGCAACAACTTATTGATGCAGGCGTTGCTTCTACCCAACAGTTTTCAGTTGACCCGAGACCCATTGACAAGAATGTGCCTGCTAACCTTTTGCAAAAACTTATTTTTAATAAGTTTATGTACTCAACACAAGATTTTTATGAAGGTCAACTCGAAAAATTAGGCCTTATGAATAACGATGCTTTCACCTGCACCTGTTATATGGATGAGGTTGGCAACAAACCACAAAAGGACGAGGTTCTTTCTTGGGCTGAATCTTCGGCTGTTGTTTATGCAAACTCGGTTTTGGGTGCAAGATGCAACCGAAATTCAGGTATTATAGATATAATGGGCTCTATCGTTGGCTTTGTCCCCTATTTTGGTCTTTTAACCGATGAGGGTAGAAAGGCTACCTGGATAGTTGAAATTAAAACCACCAAAAAACCCGAGGCACAGCTTTTAGGCTCGGCTATCGGTATGAAGGTTATGGAAGAGGTTCCTTTTGTTAGAGGACTCGATAAATGGCTTGGAAACGAACTTAACGATGCGGCTTGCACCTATCTAAAAGATTTTGGCGCGGCTACGGCATCTAACGGTGCAGTAGGCCTTTACCACATCGAAAACCTCACTCCCGAGGCCAAAGAATCAGGCGATAGTTTGGTTGCGGAAAATGCTCAAGTTTATGTTATTGATGATGCCGAACTTGAGAGAGTTTACAAGAGTTATCCTATAATTTGGAAAAATGCCGATGCTACCCCAAAACTTTGCTTTATGGGTTGCCCTCACATGAGCCTTGAACAACTCAAGAGTTGGACTGACAAGGTTGAAACCGCCTTAAAAGAGGCAGGAAACAAAAAGGTGCTTATCCCCACTGTGTTTACCGCAGCTCCCGCAGTGCTTGCCGAGTTTAATAAAACCGACTATGCTGCAAGACTTAAAGCGACCGGTGTTATCACCTCGTATATTTGTCCGCTTATGTATATGAACAACCCCCTATGTGCAAAAATGCCTGTTATAACATCTTCAAACAAGCTTCGCACATACACTACATCTCGTTACTATACCGATGATGAGATTTTAGAGCAAATTACAAAGGGAGGTAAGAAATAATGAAAGAATTCAAAGGTCGTGTAATCGCTTCGGGCACGGTTTCGGCCGAGGCATTGGTTTCTCATGGTGGTCTTAACACACTTGCTTCTTTCCAAAAGGCACTTCAGTTCGGTGACAAAACCGCAACCTGCGGTGACCAAAACAACCCCGACTTATATGGCAAGCAGATGCTTGGTCGTGCCCTTTGTCTTCCCCAAACAATCGGCTCTACAACGGGCGGCCTCGTGCTATACTGTGCTTGTGCTATGAAGCGCCAACCCGCTTGTATGCTTTTCTCAAAACCGATTGACTCCTTAGCAGCCGCAGGCTCGGTGCTTGCTGATGTATGGCTTGATGATGTTTCAATGCCTGTTATCGACTGCTTGGGTGATGAATTCCTTGAATATGTTAAGGACGGTATGAAAATAACCGTTAAAGATGACGGAACAGTTGTTGTTGAATAATAAGAAAACCCCTGAAGATAATTCTTCAGGGGTTCTTTTTATCTTTATTCGGTGCGAAGTGCCACAACGGGGTCCTTTTTTGCGGCGCTTCGCGAGGGGATAATTCCCGCAACAAGTGTTAAAAGTGTACTTATTATCACAAGCGCTACCGCCACATTAATCGGCAATTGTGCGCTCAAATTCGGTATACCTGTAAGGGTATGCAAAATTATATTTATTGGTATGCAAAGTAAATAGGTTACAAGCACGCCGATAAGCCCCGAAGCAAAACCGATAATAACGGTTTCGGCGTTAAACATACTTGAAACATTGCGCTTGGATGCGCCGATTGAACGCAAAATTCCAATTTCCTTTGTTCTTTCTTGTACCGAAATCAAGGTTATTACGCCAATCATTATCGAGGATACGATAAGCGAAACCGCAACAAAGGCTATAAGCACATAGGTGATTGCATTGATAATTGTGGTGATTGAGGACATCATTATGCCGACATAATCTACATATTTGATTTGCTCAAGTTCCTCAACACCCTCGTTATATTTAGCAATTACATCCTCTATTATTTCCTTATTTTCAAAGGATGAAGCATAAATATTTATACTTGATGGGTCGGCAAGGTCAACATAACCTAAAGTGCGCATATTCTCATCATAACTTGAAGTTGAGAACTCTAAAACCTCATCATAAAACTGTGAAAACTGCTCATTCGTATAGCCGTTTTTCGACGCATCAAGGGCCGCCGCCAATTGCGCTTCGGGAAGCATTGCCATTTGTGCGCTTACCTGTGCCGCATACTGTGCTTTATACTGCTCGGCCGCCATTTCGCTAAAGAGTTCTTTTATTTCCTCATCCGAAAAATTCTTTACATACTTTTCCACCTCGGCCGAGGATACACTCATTTGGCTCGCAAACGCCGAAATCAAGGTTTGCTCGATGCTTTCACGGCTCATATTCTTCATCATATTGGAAACTGCCGCCTCGGTTTGCTCTTTGCTTGGCAAAGACATCATTTTCTTATATATATTTGCCTTGCCTTTTGTATCGAGCGAATTTATGTGACTTAAGAAGTCTGCTTTCTTTTGTTCGGCCGAGAGATTGCCCGCATTTTCCTTAAAGGGCAAGCCTGTAAATATATCGGTGGTTTGTGAATCAAGCTGAGCCTTTACGGCAGCCGAATCCTTACTGTTATTCACCACATATTCAGTGAGAGCGGCAGTATAACCGATAGAGCCTGTAAGCATTGCCGAAACGGCGTCCTCGCTCGGCCTTACGATACCTGTAACCTTTAAGGTTATCCCGTTATCATAAAGATATTTAAGACCTGCCGAGGTGTCTCTCAAATCGGTATATTTGCCGGTGGCCTCATCCAAAACAAAGCAATCGGAATTAAGAACCGTCTTAAATTCCATATTGCAAATTTCTTCATAACTCCACTTCTTTTGCTCATACTCTACGTGTTCTTTATTGATTGTGGCCGAAACCAACTTATCCATTTCCTCTTTGGACTTAAGGCCCAATGCATAAAGTGCCATATCATCAAGCTCGTTGTTTTCATCAACAACCAATATAATCTCGTTATATGCACTTGGCCAACGGCCGTATATAACATCATACTGCTTATCGAGCAAGGGGTTTATAAGAGCTCCGTTATCTCCCGACAGTATTTCCTGCCAAAGCACAGTGCTACCGCCCATCATCATACTGCTCGGCATACCCATCGTTGAAGAAAAGCCCATAAGACCCGACATATCAATGCCAAAGCCGTCAAGCAAAATTTCCTGTAATAATTCTTCACTATCCGAACGGATAATATTACCGTCGACATTTTTGGTGTAAACCATCATATCAAAATCGTATGTGTATTTAATGCCGTTGATGGCCTCTTTAAGCAAATTTTTTTCGCCTTCTGGATATTCTTTATTATATTCGGCCTCAAGATATTTCTTAAAGGCCGCAAGGTCGTTTTCGCTTGTTTCGGCCGAATTTAAGGCATTAAGCATATCGTAAACCATTGATTTCTGATATACAGCGTCCTTTTCGTGCTGACCGTTTGCCGTTGCTGTTCCTATAAAGGTTTCCATAACCGAGGATAAATCCATAGTTTGTGCTTCAAGGGTTAATGGATATGAGGAAAGGGTGTCCTCTTGCACTGTATCGATATAGGCTGTTGTACCTTGAGAAACAGCATATATAAGCGCAATACCGATAATACCTATACTACCTGCAAAAGAGGTAAGAAGTGTTCTTCCTTTTTTGGTAATAAGGTTTTTAAGTGAAAGACCAAAGGAGGTAAAAAGTGACATTGAGGGTTTCTTTTGAGTCTTTTGCTTTTTATTATCTTCCGGCTCCTTAGGAAGCAATGCTTGTCTTTCTTCATCGCTTAGTGGCATTGTGTCGTTTATAATAACGCCGTCAAGCATACGGATAATACGGGTTGAGTACTGCTTTGCAAGGTCGGGGTTATGTGTAACCATAATTACAAGTCGGTCGCTCGCAATCTTTTTAAGTATCTCCATAACCTGAATACTGGTTTCTGTATCAAGTGCACCGGTAGGCTCGTCCGCCAAGATAATTTCAGGATTATTAACTATAGCACGGGCAATGGCAACACGCTGCATTTGTCCACCCGAAAGTTCACTCGGTTTCTTTTTTAACTGATTGCCAAGCCCCACCTCGCAAAGTGCCGCTTTTGCACGGGCTCGGCGTTCTTTTTTAGAAACGCCCGAAAGGGTAAGCGCCAACTCAACATTTTGAAGCACCGACTGATGCGGAATAAGATTATAACTTTGGAAAACAAAGCCTACCGAGTGATTTCGATAAGCATCCCAATCTCTATCCTTGAAATCTTTAGTGGATTTACCGCTTATAACAAGGTCGCCCTTGGTGTATTTATCAAGGCCGCCTATAATATTAAGCAAGGTTGTCTTACCGCAACCCGACTGACCAAGAATTGATACAAACTCATTTTTACGGAAATCAATACTTACGCCCTTTAAGGCATGAACTATATTGTCGCCCGTAACATAATCCTTTACAATATTTTTTAATGTAAGCACAGCACTACTCCTTACTATTTTTTATTATTATACTTTCATCAATTTGTCGAATTCAAGAAAACCAGTGTTAAAAACTCTTTACTAGGTAATTATAACACTAATTTGTTAACAAATAAAGAACTTCTGGTATTTTTTGTTTGAAAAGATGTGTTTTTGTGGTATAATTTAATAAAGAGTTTTTGGAGGAAATTTTAATGGATAAAATTTCGCGAATTAAAGAGCTTACGGCATTCTTAAACAAATGCTGTGATGAATATTATAATAAAAACAACCCCTCTATTTCGGATGCGCAATACGATGCGCTTTTCGATGAGCTTTCCCGCCTTGAAAACGAAACAGGGGTTGTTCTTGCTGATTCTCCCACAATGCGCCCGGGCTACGAGGTTATAAGTGAACTCGAAAAGGTTACACACGATATCCCCCTTTTAAGCCTTGAAAAGACAAAATCAGAGCAAACCTTGCTCGATTTTGCAAAGGCTTCAAATGGATATTTAGCATTAAAACTTGATGGTCTTACAGTAAAACTCACCTATCAAAACGGTGTGCTTGTTGAGGCTGCCACACGAGGTGATGGTGCCGTAGGTGAAATTATAACCCACAACGCCCGTGTATTTGTTAACATTCCGCAAAAAATTCCTTTTGACGGCCGCCTTGTTATAAGCGGTGAGGCCTTCATTGATATCCCCACCTTTGAAAAAATCAACTCACTTATCGATAATGATGAGGATAAATACTCAACTCCCCGTAATTTAGCCTCGGGCTCGGTAAGGCAGTTAGATTCCAAAATTTGTGCCGAGCGCGGCGTTGCCTTTGTACCCTTTAATGTGCTTGAGGGCTTAGAGGATACAAGATACGATTCTAAACTCAAACGGCTTAATCTTCTTAATAGTTTTGGCTTTGAACTTATCCCGTTAGAAACACTTACCGCTGAAGATACTATTGATACCGTAACTAAAAAAATTGCCGACCTAAAGGCGATTGCCAACCAAAAGGGCTATCCTATTGACGGTATTGTTTTTACCTATGATAGCGTAACCTTCGGCAGAGCGCAAGGCCGAACTGCCCATCATTTTAAGGACGGTATTGCCTATAAGTTTTCCGACCCCACCTTTAAGACAACCCTTAAGGAAATTATATGGAATATTTCGAGAACAGGTCAGCTTACTCCAATTGCTGAATTTGAGGCGGTGGAGATTGACAACACGAATGTTGAGCGTGCTTCACTTCACAATATTACATTTATTGAAAACCTAAAACTGCAATCAGGCGACAAAATAATGGTTTCAAAGCGCAATATGATTATCCCGCACATTGAGGAAAATCTTTCCTCACAGAATGAAGTGCGTGATGATTATAGCGCAACGGTTCCCACCCACTGCCCCGTTTGCCAAGCCGAAACGGCAATAAAAACCACCTTGAATTCGGGCAACGAGGTTAAGGTGCTTTACTGTGAAAACCCCTTATGCCCCGGCAAACAAATCAAAAAATTCACTCACTTTGTAAGCAAAAGTGCAATGAATATCGACGGTCTAAGCGAGGCAACACTCATAAAATTTATAAATTTGGGATTTATAAAGAGGCTTCGTGATATCTTCCGCTTAGATGAGCATAAGGAAGAAATAATAAAACTTGAAGGCTTTGGTGAGAAGTCTTACAAAAATCTTATCGAGGCTATTTCGCTCGCCTCTAAAACCCGCCTTTCAAACCTATTGGTTGCCCTTAATATTTCTTTGCTCGGAAAGAGCGCCGCAAAGGCTATTGAGGAACTTTTCGAGGGCGATATTGCGGCCTTTAATACCGCTTTAGAGAAAGGCTTTGATTTTTCCGAAATCGATGGCTTTGGCGAAACCATAAACCGTGCCATTTACGCTTGGTTTGGCGACCCACAAAATATATCCGAATACAACGATTTATTAGAGGTTTTAAGTATTGAAAAACTTGAAAAAGCCGAGGTTGACACAAGCGGATATTTTTATGGAAAAACTGTTGTAATTACAGGAAAATTCAGCGAGCGTTCACGAGATGAATTAACCCTTATTATGCAAAATCTCGGTGCCAAAGTTACAGGCTCTGTTTCGGCCAAAACCGATTTATTGCTTTGCGGTGAGGATGCCGGCAGCAAACTACAAAAAGCACAAAAATTAGGCATTAAAATTCTTGGTGAAAGCGAACTAAAAGAACTTATTTAACAATAAAAATGAACCGGCAAAACAGCCGGTTCATTTTCTTTTTTATTTATTGTTTTTTCTAAATGACAAGTAACTTTCAAGTATCATAACTGCCGCAACGGCATCAACGCTTTCCTTACGCTTTTTGCCCCTTGTATTGCTATCATTCAGCAAATTATGCGCAAGCATTGTTGTGCAGCGTTCATCCCAAAGAATTACCTCTTTGCCGCTTAATTGCTTAATTTTTTCGGCAGTTTTGCTACACTCTTCGGCACGAAATCCAAGAGAACCGTCCATATTCTTAGGAAGTCCTACAACAATAATTTCTGCCGATAGTTCATTTGCCTTATCAACTATTTTTTCTACTAGGCGCTCCTTATTATATTCAGTTATAACACATTTAGGGAAGGCGAAGCCTTCGGCATTATCGCTCACCGCGATACCTGTGCGTGCATCACCTAAATCTACCGACATAATTATCATTTTTTCACCTTAACCATTTCACTTAATGAATTTGCTTTAGGTAACAGTTCTTCGGGCAGATGACTTGTATCATTCATATACTCAACAGTGCAATTAAAATCATCATCGAAAACAAGTTTATTAACTGCTGTGTTATCGTTCCAAGGAACATCGTTTATTTGTTCAATATCGCCCTTAACTGCCCAAGTGAGCAAGCATCTTATAATACCGCCGTGGCAAGCAACACAAATAGTTTTTCCCTTGTTTTCTTTAGCTAATTCTAAAATCTCTTTTTTAATGCGGTCATATGCCTTACGCATACTTTCGCCTTCGGGCGGGTCAAAATCCTGAGTGCGAGTGATCCAAGAAATTTCAAGTTCGGGATATTTTTCGTATATCTCGGTATAGGGCATACCCTCTATAATTCCACCGCAAAGTTCAATAAGATTTGGTCTTATAATAGGCTTTACTCCGCTTTTGCCCGAAATGGCTACGGCGGTTTTTTTGGCTCGAATTAGTGGGCTTGTATATATTGCATCAAACACTTTATTTTCAAAACGTTTTGCCAAAAACTCAAGTTGCTTTGCGCCAAGTTCTGAAATATCGGTATCGGATGTGCCTTGATATGTACGGGCTATGTTGCCAAGTGTTTCACAGTGCCGTACCACATAAATTGTTGTCATAAAAATCACCTTGTCTAATTATACATTTTTTTCCCCTCAAAAGCAACCTTTTTTGTCGATACGGGGTGTTGACTTGCTTTTTTTAGAGTGTTATAATAATAAACATATGATTTAATTACTTTTTAGAAAGGTTTTGTTGTTATGAAAAAGTATTTTAACCGACTGTTTATTGACGGCCTAAGCGGTATGGCTTTAGGCCTTTTCGCCACACTTATTATCGGTACAATTATTTGTCAGATAGGAAAACTGTTTGGCGATACCATTGTGGCTACATACCTCATTGCTATCGGCAATGCAGCAAAGACCGTTACAGGTGCAGGTATCGGCGTCGGCGTTGCGGCTAAATTAAAAGCCGCCCCCCTAACCGTTGTTTCGGCCGCCGTTGCAGGTTTTGTGGGCGCCTTCCCGAATGTTGCCCTTGGCAGTATAACTATCGGCACTCCCGGTGAGCCATTAGGCGCCTTTATTGCGGCTTATGTTGCAATCGAAATTGGTGCTTTAATTGCCGGAAAAACCAAAATTGATATTATTTTAACACCTCTTTGTTGTGTAATTGCAGGCTCTGTTGTAGGTCTTTTGATTGGTCCGTATATTTCGGCCGCTATGAAATGGATAGGCGCACTTGTAAACATAAATGTTGAAAAGAGCCCCATCTTAGGCGGTATTGCCATCTCGGTTATTATGGGAATTTTACTTACCTTGCCTATAAGCAGTGCGGCTATCGGCATTTCTATGGGCATTACAGGTCTTGCCGCAGGTGCCGCTACAATTGGTTGTTGCTGCAACATGGTAGGCTTTGCCGTTATGAGCTACCGAGAGAACAAATTCGGCGGTCTTATAGCTCAAGGTCTTGGCACATCAATGCTTCAAATGCCTAATATCGTACGTAAGCCGATTGTTTGGTTGCCCCCTATAATTTCAAGCGCTATTTTAGGACCTATTTCCTCGGCCGTATTAAAAATGCTTAGCACCCCTATCGGCTCAGGTATGGGCTCGGCAGGTCTTGTTGGTCAGCTTTCAGCTTTTGAGGCAATGACAAACGCAGGTGTTTCACCGATTATCACCATTATCGAAATTCTTGCTATGCACTTTATTGCCCCCGCTATACTTACCCTTGTTATTTGCGAGGCTATGCGCAAACTTGGTATTATAAAGAAAAACGACCTTCTTTTAGAAGGAATAACAAAATGAGAAAAAAAGAACGTGTTTTGATTGCTATCGAGCGCTTAAAGTCCTTATATCCAGAAGCTAAATGCTCGCTTGAATACAAAACCCCATTTCAACTACTTGTAGCCACTCGTCTTTCAGCCCAATGCACCGATGCCCGTGTTAATCTTGTAACTCCTACCCTTTTTGAGAGGTTTCCTGATGAAAAGGCAATGGCCGACGCAACGCTTGGTGAGGTTGAAGAACTTATAAAAAGCTGTGGTCTTTATAAAACAAAGGCCAAGGATATAATAGAATTATCAAAGCAATTGCTTGATAATTTTGATGGGCGGGTGCCCGATACGATAGAGGAATTAACCTCACTTTCGGGTATTGGTCGCAAAACCGCCAACCTTATTTGCGGTGATATTTACGGCAAGGGTGCCGTTGTAACCGATACCCATTTTATCCGCATTTGCAACCGCTTAGGATTTGTGGAAACCACCGTTCCTATAAAGGTTGAAAAGGAGATGCGAAAACTCTTACCCCAAGATGAGTCGAGTGATTTTTGCCACAGAATTGTTTTGTTCGGCAGGGATATATGTTCGGCAAGAAACCCTAAATGTGAGGACTGTATTTTAAGAGATATATGCAAAAAAGGAGTGCGAGTATGAGTCAAAAGAGAATAGCCGCTATACACGATATATCAGGTCTTGGCAAATGCTCTCTAACCGTTGCATTGCCTATTTGCTCGGCCGCAGGCATTGAAACCGCCGTTATACCCACCGCCGTTTTATCCACCCATACAGGCGGTTTTACTAATTTTACATTTAGAGATTTAACCGATGATATAATGCCCATTGCAAAACATTGGAAAGAAAACGGTTTTGAGTTTGAGGCTATTTATACAGGCTATTTGGGTAGTGCAAGACAAATTGAGTTGGTTAAAGAGGCCGCACGGCTTCTTCGCACCCAAAAGACAATTTTGATTTGCGACCCCGCAATGGCCGACCACGGCAAAATGTATGTAGGCTTTGATTTGGAATTTGCCAAAAATATGCTCACCCTTTGCGCCGAAGCAGATATAATCGTCCCAAACATTACCGAGGCTGTTCTTATGTTAGGTGAAGAATACACGGAGGGTCCCTATAAAAAGGAATATATTGAGGGTTTGCTTTCTCGCCTTTATGCTGCCACAAAAACAAAAATCGTGCTTACGGGGGTTTATTTTGATAATAACAAGCTCGGTGCCGCTTGTTTTGACGGTGAGAAAATAAACTACACCTTTGAAGATAAAATTGATGCCACTTTTCACGGCACGGGTGATGTTTTTGCAAGTGCGCTTACCTCGGCCCTCGTTTTAGGACACGATTTGCCGAGTGCCGCCTCTATTGCAGCTAAATTCACCTGCCGTTCAATACTTCATACTATCGCTGATGATAGTGAGCGCCGCTACGGTGTTCATTTTGAAAAGGAATTACCCAATCTGATAAAATATTTGGAGAGATAAAATGAACCCTCGTTTTATAAGAACTGCCGCACTGTTTGGCGAAAACTCAATAGAAAAACTTAAAAACTGTCGGGTTGCCGTTTTTGGCATCGGCGGTGTGGGTTCTTATGTTTTGGAGGGCTTGGTTCGTAGCGGTATTGGAAATATTGATATTTTCGATAACGATACAGTTAAAGAATCTAATATCAACCGCCAAATAATTGCTACCGAAAAAACCTTAAATAGAAAAAAGGTAGAGGTGGCAAAGGAAAGGGCAATTGGTATAAATCCCAATATAAATATTGGCGCTTATGACATTTTTTATATGCCAGATACAAAACTCGACTTTAGCCAATACGATTATGTTATTGATGCTATCGATACAGTTACCGCCAAGATTGATTTGATAATCAAATCTCAAGAAGTTGGTGTTCCCATTATTTCGATTATGGGGACTGGTAACAAGTGCGACCCCACACGCCTAAAGCTTGGCGATATATACAAAACCTCGGTTTGCCCATTAGCAAGAGTTATGCGAACCGAACTTAAAAAAAGAGGGGTTAAGTCGCTCACTGTTGTTTGGTCGGACGAGCCGCCGATAGTTCCTAACCACCTTGCCGAAATTAACCAAAACGGGCGCCTTTCACCAGGAAGTACCGCCTTTGTGCCCGCTACGGCAGGTCTTATTGCGGCAAGCGCCGTTATTAACGATTTGAGGATAAAATAATGAAGGTATCATCTATAAATAAAACTGCCTTTCTTAAGGGTATGCGCCACGGTATCCCGATTTTTCTCGGCTACTTTGTGGTTTCCTTTTCCTTGGGAATAGCTGCCGCTAATATCGGTCTTAACTGCTTTCAGGGCTTTTTGGCAAGCTTTCTTAATCACGCATCTGCCGGTCAATACGCGGGCTTTACCGTTATAGCCGCCGACGCTCCCTACTTTGAGGCCGCACTGATAACCCTTGTAACCAATGCGAGATATTTGCTTATGAGTGCCGCACTCAGTCAAAACCTATCCCCAGATATGCCCTTCATACATCGATTTGGCATTGGCTATACTATGACCGATGAAATCTTTTCGATTTCTATGGGACAAGGCAAGCCCCTTAACCCATATTATTCATACGGAGCATTTTGTATGGCGTCTCCCGGTTGGTGCTTTGGCACAGTTTTGGGAATTTTAGCGGGTAATATATTACCCCTTAAGATTGTGAGCGCTTTATCGGTCGCTCTTTACGGTATGTTCATCGCCATTATTATCCCTGTTGCACGCAAAAACCGAATTATTGCGGTGCTTATTGCAATTTCCTTTGCCTTAAGCTTTGCATTTGCGAAATTACCTGTACTTTCAAATCTTAGTTTTAGTATGCGCACTATAATTTTAACCATAGCGATTTCGGCAACTGCCGCCCTTTTATTCCCCGTGAAAGAGGAGGATAAAAATGCAGCATAACATTTATATTTATATACTTATAATGGCACTTGTTACCTATTTGATAAGGGTGTTGCCATTAACACTTATAAGACGGGAAATTAAAAATCCCTTCCTTAAATCTTTCCTTTTCTATGTGCCCTATGTAACCCTTGCGGTTATGACATTCCCCGCTATTATTGAGGCTACAAATTCAACCCTTTCGGGAATTTTAGCCCTTATTGCCGCAATAATTGCCGCTTACTTTAATTTAGGACTTATGCCCGTTTCAGCTATTGCCTGCGCTGTGGTGCTTATTGCCGAATTCTTTATAAAATAATTTGTGAGGTGAAAAAATGCCGAATAACAAAAACGAGATTTTGAGCGAGAGAAAAAAAGCGCAACGCTCTTTTATCGAGCTTAAGAAAATGCAAGCGGGTGAAATCACACCCGAAAAGGCGCCCGAAGCCGTGCTTACAACCAAAACCAAATGGCAAACCTTTTGGTTTTATCATAAGGTGCATATTATAATTGCTTTTCTTGTGGCTATTATTATGGCATTTTGCATTACACAATGCGCCTTAAAGCCCAAATATGATGCCAAGGTTATAGTTTACACCAATACCTTTTTAAGCGATATACAAATAGGTTATTTCAAAGATTACCTAACTCCATATTTTGAGGATATAAATAACGACGGTGAGGTTAATATTCAGTTTATTGACTGTTCTTATAACACCGATGATTCTTATGACCTTGAATATGTTAGAAGTATGGCCACACGCTTGCAGGCCATTATTTCGAGCGAGGGTGACGCTCTACTTTTCATCACCGACCAAAAGCGTTTTGATGAACTCGATACAAACTTTAATTCAGTTGAGCATTTCTTTACCGACAGCATAAATCTACCCAACATTGCACAAGAGAAAGCCAAGGCAGACGGCATAGAAATACCTGAAAATCTAATCCTTGGCAAGCGTGTTATCGGCGGTACAATAATTGAAAGCAGTCGCGATATTGAACTTCACACCAAACAGGCCGACGGCGTAATTGATAAGCTTAAAACAAAATAAAAAATAGACCCGATAGTCATTTGACTATCGGGTTTGTTTTTTATTCATCTATATCAACATCGGAAGAATATACCGAAACTAATGGGTCGATATCCTTTTTCTTGATTATGCGATTTATGTAGTTTTGGGTGATTTTTGCCACTTGAGGACAAAGAACAACCACACCGATAAGGTTGGGCACCATCATAAGACCGTTAAAGGTATCTGAAATATCCCATGCCAAAGATGACTCCATAACTGCGCCTGCCATAATAAGCAATACAAAGAAAATTTTGTAGAACTTAACTGCCTTTACGCCAAAGAGATATTCGATAGCCTTACTACCATATTGCGACCAACCAAGCACCGTTGTAAAGGCGAAAAGGAATATCGCAACTGCTATAAACATTTCACCCGCTATGCCAAAGTGTGTGCCGAAAACCTTTGCTACAAGTGTTGCATCATCAACACCGGGGTTAGCTACTCCTGTTTCAAGATTGATAAGGCCTGATGACAAAACAACAACAGCGGTCATAGTACAAACAACCATGGTATCAAAGAAAACCTCAAATATGCCCCACATACCCTGTCTTACAGGTTCTTTTACATTTGATGATGAGTGAACCATAACCGATGAACCAAGACCTGCTTCATTCGAGAAAACGCCACGCTTGAAGCCCTGTGTCATAACCTCCTTAATAGCATAGCCTGCCGCACCGCCCAATGCTGCACGAGGAATAAATGCAAACTTAAAGATTGCAGCAAACATAGCGCCCAAACTTTGCACATTAAGAATAACAATAATAAGTGCGCCAATAACATAAAGCACAGCCATAACAGGCACTATTTTTTCGGCAACCGATGCAATTCTTTGAAGACCGCCGATTACGATAGCCGCAGTAATCACCATAATTACAAGACCGATTATAACAGGCAATATTTCGGAATTATTGTTCGGGAAAAATGCGCCCTTAATATTGATGGTGATTTTATTTACCTGTCCCATATTTCCGATACCAAAGGAAGCAAGCACTGCAAAGCCGGCAAAGAGCACCGCTAAAATTTTACCGAACCATTTGCAGCCCTTTTTGCCGCCCAAACCATCACGCAAATAATACATAGGGCCTCCCGACCACTCGCCCAATTTATTGCGGCGGCGGTAGAAAATGCCAAGTACATTTTCGGAATAGTTAGTCATCATACCGAAAAATGCAGCAACCCACATCCAAAAAACAGCACCCGGACCACCTATTACGATTGCGGCGGCAACACCTGCAATATTACCTGTACCGATTGTTGCGGCCAAGGCAGTGCAAAGCGCCTGAAACTGCGAAATACTCTTTTTATCAGTTTTCTTGGTTGCCTGGCTATCCTTTTTGAAAACCGTTACAATCGTTTCTCTCCACCAGTGACCGAGGCGGCCAACCTGAAAGAATTTAGTGATAATTGTGGTTATGATACCTGTACCTATAAGCATAACAAGACCTATCTTAACCCAAATAAAACCATTGATTACACTATTTATGTTTGTTAGTGATTCTACAAATTTTTCCATTTTTTTCTCCCCTAAAAACAAAATTTGCCGAGAAATTCCTCGGCAAATAAAATAATAGTGTAACCACTTTACTTTGTCCTTTTGCCTGAGAGATTAGCTTACGCCTTGCCCCTTCGGCATCCGTTTTGCTCGGAATTCTCCAAAGTTCTATCCGTTCACAGTTCAGTTGCCCTACCTGCAAACATCACATAGAATATTAAATTTATATAAGGCTTAAGGCACCTATTAAAGCCGCCTCATAACCCAATTTACTTGGATATACGGGAATGTTTTTTGAAAACTCAACCGCATCACTTAAAAGCCTTTTCCTTATTGCACCACTTAACAAATCAAAGGAATTAGCCCCCATACCGCCGCCGATATAAACGGCGCTTGGATTGATAATATTTACGGCATTTGCAACCGCTCTTCCGAGATAATCGCCTGCCGTATCAAATATTTCCAATGCCTTTTCATTTCCCATTCTTGCAAGGGCGGCACAGCCTTTGGCATCTTTTGAAAGGTTATGACTTTCAAATGCGGCATTAAAACTGCTATCGTTCTCGCAGGCCTCTTTAACCATCTTGCCTACTGCTGTACCCGATGCATGTGCTTCGGCACAACCATACTGACCGCAAGAGCAAACCCTTGGTTTATCATATTCAACCTTGGTGTGCCCTATCTCTCCCGCAATAAAATTATAACCCTTAAATATTTGATTATCTTCTATAAAGGCGCCGCCGATACCTGTGCTTACTGTAAGCCACAAAAGACTGCCGCAATCGGCTGCCTTTGCCTCGGCCAAGGCGCAGGCATTAACATCGCAATCACACTCGATGTTATCAATACCCGAAAGCCTTTGGAGTATCGCCTTAGCGTCAACATTATGCCACCCAAGAAATGGAGCAAACAAAAGAATACCATTGTTATCCACCATACCCGGCAATGTTACGCCAATGCCACAAAGGTTCTTAATTTCAATGTTTATATTATCGCAACACTCGGCTAATTTGTCAATGCATTTTTGAAAAAATGTCTCCGGCTTATCTTTTTGGCTTTCGAAGGTGACCTTGCTTAAAATCTTTTTATTTTCATCGGCAACGGCACAAATAACCTTTGTGCCGCCGATATCGATACCGCCGATATACATTTTAGTCCTCCAAATAACCTGTGAGAACTGTTGTATCCATCGGTGCTGATTTTTCAAAAGGAGTTGTGGTGATTACGGTTTTGCCCTGCTCAGCAGAATCAACAATACCGTTCATTACCTCAACAAGATGCAACTGCTGATAACAGTTTGCGCGGTGCTTTCTACCCGAAACGATAGACTTAGCCATATCTGCAAGACCTAATGCACGGCTATTTTCGGGATAGTTATAGACAACGGGGATTTCCTTAAAGCATTTTTCAACACCAGGTGTGAAGTCGGTGCGCATAACCTTTACGGGACCGCCAAATGTATTGGGGTCGGGCACTAAAATTGTACCTTCGGTGCCATAAACCTCAAATGAATATTTTTCGGTGTGCGTAACATCAAAAGATGTTATAAAGGTTGCAATAGAGCCATCCTCAAATTTTAAGTTGCTCATAATTGTTGTGGGGGTAGTAACATCAAAGGGCTCGCCATAATGCTCTCCACAAAGCCATCTTCTTTGCTCCATAGCCTTGGTTGACATACCGTTAATTGCCTCTACACGACCAAATATATTCATAAGAGTGGTGATATAATACGGTCCCATATCAAATAAAGGTCCGCCGCCGGGCTCATAAAGGAAGCGGCAATCATCACGGAAATGCTCAGCACCACGGTTAATCATACGAGCATAAGCCGCAAAGGGCTTACCAATAAAGCCATCTTTAATTAGTTTTAAGCAGGTTTGGATACCTGCGCCCAAATATGTATCGGGAGCGCCGCCCAAGCGAAGTCCCTTCTCCTCGGCCAGAGCAACTAATTCCTTGGCCTCTTGAAAGTTTGGAGAGAGCGGCTTTTCGCTATACACATGCTTACCTGCCAAAAGTGCCGCCTTTGTTACCTCATAATGCTCTAGAGGACGGGTGATATTAAGAATAATATCAACCTCGCTATCATTAAATGCCTCATACATATCATTATAAAGTTTTGGAATTTTATATTCCTTAACCGCCTTTTCAGCCTTTTCTCTTATAAGGTCACAAACACCGATAATTTCTATCTCACGAAACATCTCAGTAATATTTTTAAGATAAATTCCGCTTATATCACCTACACCGATAAAAGCGATTTGCATTTTTCCGTTTTTCATAGTTATTCCTCCAAATCTTAAGCTTCCAAAATGCCTTCTAATGCGTTTGCATCCATAGCCGCCTTACGCTCAAAAGGTGCTTCAATATCAAGGGGTTTGCCCTCTTCACTACTGCGAATAAAGCCTGTCATAACCTCTAATACATGCAACTGTTGGTCACAATTGGCTCTAAAATCTCTGCCTGTTGTGAGCGCCTTTGCCATATCAGCAAGGCCTAATGCACGGCTATTTGTCGGATAGCGGAAAACCAACGGAATTTCTTCAGCCTTTTCCATACCCTTACGCAAGAGTTTTACAGGGCCTCCAAAGGTGTTGGGGTCGGGCACCGAAATTGAACCCTCGGTACCGTAAACAGTATATTCAAATGTTGTTTCAGAATATACATCAAAGGTGGTGAAAATATTGGCAACTGCGCCGTTTTGGAACTCCATTGTTCCCATTACATAGGTGGGAACATCAACGCTCATCATATTGCCGTATTTAGGACCGCAAAGCATAGGTCTTTGCTCGTTTGCCTTGGTGGCTACGCCATTTATCCTTTTAACAGGTCCCAATAGGTTTATAATTGATGTAACATAATAAGGACCCATATCAAGCATAGGACCGCCGCCATATTGATAAACAAATTCACAATCGGGATGCCAATCTTCAGGACCGTGGGTTGAAAATCTAATATTTGCGCCTATCGGACGGCCGATATAACCATCATCAATAAGCTTGCGGCAGGTTTGAATACCTGCGCCCATAAAGGTATCGGGAGCACCGCCTAAAAGCAAGCCCTTTTCCTTTGCTAATTTAACAAGTTCTTTGCCCTCCTCTAAATCGGGTGACAAGGGCTTTTCGCTATACACATGTTTGCCTGCCATTAAAGCCGCCTTGGTCACCTCATAATGCTCATAAGGACGGGTGATGTTAAGCACTATGTCAACATCTTCATCGGCAAAAAGCTCATACATATCATTATAGAGTTTCGGAATATTATATTCCTCAACTGCCTTTTCGGCCTTTTCTCTTACAAGGTCGCAAACACCGATAATCTCGATTTCCTTGAACATATTGGTAATATTTTTAAGATAAATACCACTTATATTACCAACACCTACAAAGCCTACCTGAATTTTTCCGTTTTTCATAAATTCTTACCTCGTTTACAAATAAATTGTTTCGTTGGGCTCAATTTTTATTAACCTACCGTCAACATCCATCCATAAGGTTTTAACGGTGGGGTTATATACTATTTTTTCATCGGCACTGAAAGATAAGCGGTTGAATGCCTCAATATACTCATAAATTTCAATATTTGTGGCATACCACACATCTTCCTTACCCGAAACGCCTTGGCAAATTTGTTCTATTCTATCCCAATTATTGTTATTATCAAACTCATAGCTGTGTCCCCAAATATAAAGCAGCATCGGCCAACGCCTTGTAACTGTTGCCGAAGACATATCGAAACTCACAAATTTTTCAATGGTTTCAAAAATATCCTTATCGTTGTGATGGGCGGTTGGGTTCCATTTATACCAATCAGTCGGTAAATCAAATTTTTCTGCACCGGAGGTATTAACCGTGGTTCTCGCATAAGCGATACCAAGTTTCTTAAGATAATCTCTTACACCCTCGTATTCGGTGATTGTTGAACGGTGAGCAAGTCCCGAATCGGGATAAGCCATACCGCGAATAATCATACCGTATTTGCCTTCAAGTTCACGCCTACAATCAAGCACATCTGCAATACCCGAAGTGTAGCTTACTGCGCCGCTTGCCTTATGAAAAGCACCGTGAACGGCAATCTCATGCCCCTTATTTATAAACTTTTCAACTATGGTTTCTTTTGGCAAAAGCTTTGAACCCTTAAATGCATCCGACATATGATTAAAGGTTGCCTTTAATCCGTATTTATCAAATATTTCGGCAAGGCGGATATCCTGCATTACTCCATCATCGTAACTAAAAGTTACCGCCTTCGGTTTTCCGTTTGGAAAGCGCAAAAACAAATATCTCATTTTTTATTTATCCTCGTTTCCTTTAAGTCTTTTACCAAACACGGTAAAGTTTACAACACCCGGCTCGATATTTTTAGGCTTTTTAGTAATCACAAGCCTTACCTCATCGGCCTTAACCTGTTTTATGTGATTATAATCAATGAGCATATCAACCGCATTATCGCTTTTATCAAGAACACATATCCACTCGCCATCCTTAACCCTCGCCTCTATTTTATAACCGAAGGCTCCTGGCATATGGCCCTTTTGAACATCAATGCCGATATCGCTCCATATAACTCGTGCTGAAAAAATTTCAAATGGGCGAAGTGCTAAAAGTTTTACTGTGAGGGTTGGAAGTTTATCCTCGGGGTCGGGTTGCCAAAAAGTAGTCATATTATCATCGATAGCATAAAGAGCATCTCGGCCCGGAGAATTTGAACTTGCCTCACATTTTTTGCGCTGTGTGAGGGGAAAATACCCCGCATTATTATCGATATAGGCATCCTTTTTGATGCCGGGGGCTAATTGAGGAATTTCGGTAGGCTTTCTCGGAATGATATTACCCTTTTCATCAAAACCGATGGGGTCATAACCAATACGCCTTTCAAGGAAGGAATTATAACAAACACAACATGTATAAAACACCCAATAGGTATCGTTTGGTCCCTTTACCACCGAGCCATGACCGGGGCCTCTTACAAGCCCTGTATTACCGCTTATAAAGGGGCTTGTTTCCATATATTCCCAAGGGCCTAAAGGGCTTTTACCCTTATATGCGCCCATTGCATAGGTATACCACTCGGTACCCGGACCTGCATAGGTAAGATAATATGTATCATCCTTTTTTATCATCCAGGGGCCTTCAATATAACTATATGTACCGTCTTCACCCCAATCACCAATGCGCTCCCAAGGGTGATTTTCGGTATCCATACGGAACATTATTTGCTCTTCGGTTATCGCTTGTTGTGGGTTTTGGCTATCAAGTTCTACACACTTGATGGACTCACCTATACCATAATAAAGATACAACCTATCGTCATCATCAGAAAAAAGCATAGGGTCAGGCACTCTAAAAAACTCGCCCTTTGTATCAATAAACTTACCGATATTTTCGAAGGGACCTTTAGGGTTATCCGCCACATAAAGTTCGCCCCAACTAAACGCCAAATAGAATTTTCCTCTATGCTTAACAATGGTGGGGGCATAAAGTCCCTTTGGTTCGAGTTCAAGGTGATGCCAGGTAACAAAATCCTCGCTATAATACATCAAACCCGCCGAGGAATACAAATACCAAACACCATCCTCATAAAGCACAGAGGGGTCGGCAGTTTCACGAAATTGTGTTTTTACATAACCCCACTTTTCCAAATCTAAACAATGGATACCTATCGGATAATTAGGCAGTGGTGTTGGATTACAATATGTAAGAATTTCTCTTTCTTTCATATTCCCCAACCTTTCTACTTTTCTTTCACTATAACATTTTAATTTTCACATTTCAAGTACCAATTAAAAGGTAATAAAGCAAAAAGGAACAAATAACAAAAAGCCATAACAAATTATGGCTTTTTTATTACGCTTATATATTCGATTTTATAATATTTGCAAGCCTTTACCACCTCATCGGTGATAACCTCGCCTGATACACAAAGGGGTATTGCAGGCGGACACGAAACAGTTACATTTGCACAAATTCTACCTACCGCATCCTCTACGGGCAAAACCTCGCTATCGGAAAAAACTGCCTGCCTTATAGATGTTTTTGAGATTGGATAAGGAAGTTTTGTAAAGGCTACTTCTCTTTTTGGCGCATTAGTTTTGCCGAGTGCCGCTACAAGCCTTTTCAAATCTCTTTTTGTGTTTTCAGGTGTTAGCATAAGCACCAAAAAATCATTATCGCAAAACTCTATCTCAACACCCTTTTCCCGAAGTCTATCGGCAAGCAAAAAGCCGTTTTCTTGGTTATTGGCCAAAATAGTTATCTTTAAGGGCTCGCTATCCAAAACAAACCAACCGTTGCTTTTAAGTTGAGCCTTTAGGATATTTACCCTCTCAATAAATTTAGATAGTTTTTCTTTGTAATTTTCACTTAAATATTTATTGCACAAATCAAGCGAAGCCAAGGTTAAATAAGACGGACTCGTTGAGCCGAAAACCGACATAGTATCCTTTATCTTTTTGCCTTTCAAATCATCAAAGGCTTCACCCAAATGCAAATATGCGCCACCGGTGAGCACAGGCAAGGTTTTGTGAGCCGAATCCGAGCATATATCCGCACCCTGTTTTATTGGGTGGGCATTATCAACAAAGCCTAAATATGCGCCGTGGGCATTATCGACACAAAGTAATGCGCCGTAATTTTTACAAAGAAGTGAAATTGCCTTTATGTCATTTGTATTTCCAAGATAATCGGGACTTGTCAGATAAACTATACTGTTTTTATTTTCCTTAAGTAAATTTTCAAGTTCGGCTAAATCAATTTGACAAGAAATAAAGTTACCCTCGTTTGATTTAAGCCATATAACCTCGGCATCTAAAAGCGCTGCGGCGTGAACAAATGCTTTATGAACATTTCTTGCCGCTATAACCTTTTTTTGCCCGCTTTTATCTATGCATAAGGAAAGCATCGCCTTTATACAAAGGCTTGAGCCTTCGGTGGAATAAAAAGTTCGGGGAACACCAAAAAGTGTTGCCGTGTTTTTTTCGCTTTGGCTGATTATCCCATCGTTTTCGTACAAAACACCAGCATTTTTGATTTCGGTTATATCATATTTTTCGCATCCCAAAAAAGACCTACCCTTATGCCCCGGCATATGCAGGCGAACCATATCTTTTTCAGCATATTTCTTTACAAAATCAAAAACGGGAGTTTGCATCAATTTTCTCCTTCGGCTATTTTCATCATAATAGCGCACTCTATGCGTTTGCGGAAAAGTTCACAACCCGCCTCGTAAATCCCCTTTATGCTACCTGTTGCGTGATATGCGTTGGCGGCACATCCGCCCGAGCAATAAAGTTTTGCCCAACAATCATTACAATCAGGTCTTGCATATACATTACAAGCACGGAATTCTTCACGAAGCGAATTATTTGTAACACCGTTATATATATCGCCAAGTTTGAATTTTTCCTCACCTACAAATTGGTGGCAAGGATAAAGTTCTCCCGACGGGGTTACGGCCATATACTCGGTACCCGAGCCACAACCCGAAATTCGCTTATAAATGCATGGGCCTTCGGTTAAATCAAGCATATAGTGATAAAATGTTATCGGCTTACCCTCTTTTTGACGGCGGAGCATATCCTTTGCCAAAATTTCATAATGCTCTTTTACAACCTCGATATCATCGGGGGTGAGAGCCGCCTTATCGTTTGGAGCGCAAACCACAGGCTCCATACTAAGTTCGCTAAAGCCCAAATCAGCCATATGGAAAACATCCTTTGTGAAATCAGGGTTAGCGTGGGTAAAGGTGCCTCGCATATAATAGTTTTTACCGCCGCGCGCCTTAACGAGTTTTTGGAATTTGGGCACAATACGGTCATAACTGCCAACGCCGTTATAGTCAACTCTTTTTAGGTCGTTAATTTCTTTTCGGCCATCAAGGGACAAAACAACATTACTCATTTCCTTATTGCAAAAATCGATAACATCATCATCAATGAGCATACCGTTGGTGGTAAGAGTAAAGCGAAAATTCTTGTTCTTTTGCTTTTCAATGCTACGTGCATACAAAACAAGTTCTTTCACTACATCCCAATTCATTAAAGGCTCCCCGCCAAAAAAATCAACCTCTAAATTAACTCGGCTACCTGAATTTTCAACTAAAAAGTCAAGGGCACGCTTACCCGTTTCAAAACTCATAAGAGCACGCTCACCGTGATATTTTCCCTGACTTGCAAAGCAATACTCACAGTTTAGGTTACAGGTATGGGCGATATGCAAGCAAAGAGCCTTTATAACATTACCCGACCTTTGCTTAAAGGTGGGTGCCATATCACGAAAAGTGTCCTCACTAAACAACTTGCCCGCCTTTTTTAAGGTGCCGATATCTTCGATACAAGCGAGGATATCCTCACGGCTTTCGTTATATTTTTCTTTTATTTCTTCAACTATTTTTTCGGCATCGGTTTTACCGTAAAGCGCTATAATATCATAAGTGGCATCATCTACAACATGAATGGAACCGCTGCAAGAATCAAGCACAATATTATAACCGTTTAGTTTATATTGATGTACCATAATTAACCTTTCTAAAGAAAAACGCCGCCGTTATGGCGGCGGCATATTGGAGATTTATTTATCCTCGTTCTCGCACTTTTGGTTTGCTACGCCGCAGCTTGTTTTGCAAGCAGACTGACAAGAAGTCTGGCATTCGCCACAACCGCCTTTTTTAGCGCTCTCACAAAGATTACGGGTTTCAATTGTCTTAATCTTCTCCATTATTAACAACTCCGTTCCGAAAATAATTTAATTACAAAGTAATTATACCAAAGTAAAATCAAAAAGTCAATGCAAATACTACTTTTTTATGCGCCTTGAAAGATACAAAAATGGAGTATCTAAAAGTGCGGCAACCGCAAAAATAATATAACTTGATAAAGTGATACTCAAAACGGTTCTAAACTGATAGGTACCGAGAAATGCGCCGAAGTTAAAAAGACAGGTGTTTATAAATTGAGAAATAAGGGTTGAGCCGTTATTTCTCACCCAAGCAAATCTTTTTTTATCGCCACATTTGTTGGTGGTAAAATTCCACCAAGCGTGATAAAGCCAAACATCTAATTTTTGGCTCACTGCATACACCAACAAGCTTGCTAACATCACTCGGGGCGTTTGGCTAAATATAGTCTTTAAGGCGCCATAAGCAGTATCGGCTTCAGCAGGAGTAAAGAAAAGCCAACTTGATGAAATTATCAAAAATACAACAGTTGCAAAAATACCTAAATGCACCGCCTTATCGGCCGCCTTTTTGCCCTCGTTTTCGCTTAAAATATCGGTGATTAAAAATGAGGCGGCAAAAAGTGTATTGCCGAGAGTTTGCTCAATGCCAAACGCCTTAATCAGCATTACAACCTCTATATTAGCAAGTATTGCACAAATAACCGTCATAACATAAAGGCCGGACTTTCCAAAAAATTTATAGGAAAGCAAAATTAAAGAAAACTCAAAAAGCAGTGATAAAAATAAAATCAATTCGTTCATATTTTTCTCCATTCGTGAGAAAGCAAAAGAGGGTGTGAAAACACCCTCTCCAAAAACCTTGCGTTTCCCGTAGTTTTGTTTTAAGACAGGAGGGTTTCGAACTGTCCATTATTTAATTAAAAAAGTTTTTTATAAGCCTCAATCCACTCTTTTTCAAGGAATTTATGACCTTGAGCGGTGGGATGCACGCCATCCTCTAACCAATAGGTTGCCGGTGCCAATTCGCAAAGCTTATCGAATTTTTCCTGCAAAGGAATATATGTAAGGTTATATTTTTCGGCTATCTTTTTTGCCATTTCGGCACGCTTTGGAACCTCGGTGCTAAAATATCCCCAATTGCCTTCAGTAGCAGGTGCTTTAAGGCAAAACGGCTCCATTATCATAATTTTAATGTCGGGTAATTCCGCTTTGATTTCCTCAATAAGCATTGAATAAATCTTAAAGAATTTTTCGGGGTCAACACCATTAGGTCTTTCTAGTTTTTCGTGCCAAACATCGTTAACACCGATTAAAATGCTCATAACATCAGGCTTTAGATTAAGCACATCGCACTTTATACGGGCATACAAATCAACTATTCTGTTTCCGCTTATACCTCTATTTATAAAGGTGTGTTGATTTGGCTGTTCAAAGCCGAGTGTTGCTTCAACAAAACGGGGATAGCCGCTGCCGAGCACTCTATCATCTTCAAAAAGGCGGCCGCTATAGGTTATGGAATCACCAAAAAATAAAATACGCATGTTTTCCCCTCACTTTTATATTTTCACGATACCTAAGGTATCAAGAATTGCTGATGCCAAAATCGCCAAAAGGAATATTGGCGCTATATACTTGATAACAACATTAAAAAGTGTTTTAGCCTTGAATTTACCGCTTATCTCAACCTCATCAATAATAGTTTTTCTACCTATAACAAAGGTTACAACAAAGCAGGTTATAAGCGCTACAATCGGCATAAGTATGCTATTGCTGATAAAATCAAAGAAATCAAGGAATGCCATACCGAAAATCTTTATTCCGTCAAGCAAACCGTAGCCCAAAGCCGAGGGCAAACCTAAAACAATGCAAAGGCCTATAACAATAACGCAAGAAATATTGCGCGAAAGCTTAAACTTATCGTGAATTATAGATACAACTGTTTCCATAAGGGAAATTGAAGAGGTAAGCGCAGCGAGGAGCACAAGTATAAAGAATACTGCACCGAGAATTTGTCCGCCAATGCCCATTGTTTCAAAAACCTTAGGCAAGGTTACAAACATAAGCGACGGTCCTGCATTGAGTGCTGTGGTATCTCCACCCGAGAAGGCGAAAACCGCAGGAATAATCATAAGACCTGCAAGGAAAGCAATACCTGTATCAAAAATCTCAATTTGATGAACAGCTGATTCAATGCTAACATCTTTTTTCATATATGAGCCGTAGGTTATCATAATGCCCATAGCCAAAGACATCGAATAGAAAAGCTGACCAATCGCCGCAACCACTGTCATAACAGAGAAGTGTGAAAAATCAGGTTTTATGTAGTAGATAATTCCGTCCTTGGCGCCAGGTATAAACATAACATATATTGCAATACCTATCGAAAGCGCTACCAAAACAGGCATCAACACCTTGCTAACACGTTCTATTCCCTTTTCAACACCTAAAAGAACTACAACTGCCGTTAGTCCTAAGAAAACAAAAAACCAAAATATCGGAGGAAGCGAATCTGTTATAAAGCCATTAAAATAACCGTCCCCCGCGGTTTTAAGACCGTTTCCGCTAACAAATGCAACGAGATATTTGCTAACCCAACCGCCTATAACCGAATAGTATGGCAAAATTATCATTGGAATAATTGCCGCCAAATATCCAACAAAAGAACATTTTTTGTTTAACGAAGCAAATGCCTCAATTGCGCTTTTGCCTGTTTTTCTGCCTATTGCAATTTCGGTTACCATAAGAGCAAATCCAAAGGTTACTGCAAGTATTATGTAAACCAACAAAAACATTCCGCCGCCGTACTTCGCCGCAAGATAAGGAAAGCGCCAAAGATTACCAAGGCCGACTGCCGAGCCTGCCGCCGCAAGCACAAATCCTATTTTCCCTGTAAAACTACTTCTTTTTGTTTCCATTTTTTTCTCCTAAGCCTAAAACCTTAATAAAACGAGTATAGCATATTAAAGCACAATTTTCAATATTTTTATCCCAAAAGCACATCCATTAAAAGCATCAAGCAAAAACCTACAAGCAAGGCATAGGTTGAACCTCTTTGTCCGCCGTGAGAATGTGTTTCGGGTATCATTTCATCACTTATTACATAAAGCATTGTGCCGCCCGCAAAGGCAAGAGCAAAGGGAAGTATCGCCGTTGCCAAATTTACTGCAAGGTATCCGAGTAATGCACCGATAACCTCAACAAGTCCCGTTGCTGCCGCAATTAAAAATGTGCGCTTAGGAGTTATGCCCGCCGAAAGCATAGGCGCTATTATAACCATACCCTCAGGTATGTTTTGAAGCGCTATACCACCCGCTATTGTTAAGGCGTGGGCGACATTGCCCGAGCCGAAACCAACGCCTGCCGCAATACCCTCGGGGAAATTATGTATCGCGATTGCTAATACAAAAAGCAAAACCTTGCTTAAATCGGTTTGCCTATGACTTTCTAAATCTTTTTCGGCGAGGCGATGAAGATGCGGTACAAGCTTATCAATAACACTTATACAGACAGCACCTGCAAAAACACCTGCTATGCATATAATTATTCCCCACTTTCCGCCGTAATCAAGAGAGGGCAAAATAAGCCCTACAATAGCGGCTGCAAGCATAACACCTGCGGCAAAGGAAAGCACTATATCCGAAAATCTATGCGACATTTTCTTGAAAATAAAGCCTATGAGCGCGCCGATTACAGTTGCCCCGCCGACGCCTATCGCTGTAAGCAAAACCATTTCCATAAAATTACCTCTTTAACAATAAAGTCCTGCGGCAAATGCGGCAGGACTTTTAGCCTTTTTAATCGCAGCAAGCATCCTTTTTAGGTGCCTTTTTTTGTTGTGGAGCGCTCTCGGTTATTTCGCCGAGACCTGTTGTTTCGGAGAAGAAAACATTGTTTTTTGTCATTTCAACCGCATCGGTGGGAACGATAATCTTTGAAGCGCTACCATTTGACATAGCAACCAATGCCTCAAACTTTTTAAGCTCAAGCACTGCAGCATCGGCACCTGCCTCTTTGAGTGCGGCGAGACCATCAGCCTCGGCTTTTTTAGCAAGATAAATAGCTCTTGCTTCGCCCTCGGCTCTGGCAATACGGGCGTCTCTTTCACCCTCTGCCTCAAGTATCATAGCCTGCTTATCACCCTCAGCACGAGTGATAACTGCAGCCTTATGTCCCTCAGCCTCAAGCAAGGTCTCACGACGGTCACGCTCAGCCTTCATTTGCTTTTCCATTGCGTTTTGAATTTCGGTGGGCGGGATAATATTTTTAAGCTCAACACGGTTTACCTTGATACCCCACTGGTCAGTAGCATCGTCAAGAATTTCGGTCATCTTACCATTGATTGTATCACGCGAAGTGAGAGTATCATCAAGTTCCAACTCACCTACGATATTACGAAGTGTTGTGGCTGCAAGATTTGAAAGTGCGCTTATCGGGTTTACAGCACCATATGTGAAAAGTTTAGCATCGAAAACCTTAAAATAAACAACAGTATCAATTTGCATTGTAACATTATCTTTAGTGATAACGGGTTGAGGGGGTGAATCAAGCACCTGCTCTTTGAGTGTAACCTTTTTTGAAACGCGGTCCAAAACAGGAATTAAAAAGTGAAGACCTGCATCCCAAGTCTTTTTATATTTACCCAAGCGTTCGATAACATACTCGGTTGCCTGCGGAACAACTCGCAAACAAGAAAAAATTAAAATAACAACAATCGTTGCAATAACAAAGCCCATATAACTTTCTCCTTTCAAGATAAAAAACACTTTGTTTTACCACTTTATTATACCATAAATAATATGCCGTGTCAATTTTTACTATCACCGTTTTGAATAACATTTACGATAATATGAAGGCAGGCTTCCATAAAACTTTTTGAAGGTTTTTGAAAAATACGAGCAAGAATCAAAGCCGCATTCAAAACAAATTTCCGAAACACTCTTATCGGTTTTTATAAGCATTTTCTTTGCAACAGAGCAACGGGTTGCATTGATATGGTCGATTAGTGTAAAGCCTGTGGTTTCTTTGAAAAGGCGGGCGAAATGATACTTACTGTATCCCGATTTTTTTGCAATATCCTCTAATGTTAGTTTTTGCGAATAGTTTTCATTTATGTAATCCATCGCCAAAAGCACCGTGTTATAGCTTTTGGTGAATATTTTTTCAACACGCCTATTATCACAAATATGATTTTTGCATAGATATAAAAAATATGCGGAAACAGCGTTTCGCCTTTCTATTATCGAAAGCTCACTCTCCACCAAAAAGGCTTTTTTAATGCCCTCCATAAGCAAGCTTGCATTTTCATCGCAAAATTTTTCCTTGAAGAAAACGGCTTGCATATCTATGGCGTTCTCCTCGAAAAACTGCTTATCGATAATCAAAAGATGGTAAACAAGTTTATTGCTTGATGTAATACTATGAATATGTCGGCTATTTATTATTACTGTATCTCCCGCCTTAATCGAAAGCGATTCGGAATCGGAAAAAACCGTGCCCTCGCCGTCAATACAAGAGATTATTTCTATATTCTCATGCCAATGGGAATATACAGTACCTCGTTCTATACACTGAGTGTTAAAAAGAAAAGGCAGATGTGGATTTTGGAGGATATGTTTTTCGTAAACGTCTTTAGCCATTTTTGTCTCCTAAAGCAATATTGTTATATTTTACCGCAAAATAATAACTTGATTGAATTATATATACATTTTATAATAAAATTGCTATTAAAGCAACAATATTTTACAATTTGGAGGTTTTTGTATGGTTAAAATTGCTATGATTGGTGCGGGCAATATCGCAGGCGCACACTTAAACGCTTATAAAAATGTTCCCGAAGCCGAAATTGTTGCAATTTGCGACATTAAAGAATCACGCCTTAACGCTATGGCCGATAAATATGGCATTAAAAACAGATATTTGTCCATTGAGGAATTGCTCGAAAATGAAAAAGATTTGGATGCCGTAGATATTTGTGTTTGGAACTGCAATCACAAGCCTTGTACAATTGCCGCACTGAATGCAGGCCTACACGTTCTTTGCGAAAAGCCCATGGCTCTTTCCGAAGCCGAGGCAATTGAAATGAAGGAATGTGCCGAGAAAAACGGTAAGCTTTTAATGATTGGCTTTGTAACCCGTTTTACCAACGCGGCCAAAATTGCCAAAGATTACATAGACCAAGGCTACCTTGGTGATATTTACTACGCTAAAGCCCAATATGTGCGCCGCCACGGCAACCCTTGCGGTTGGTTCGGCGAAAAAGCGCGCTCAGGCGGCGGTCCTCTCATTGATATAGGCGTACATGTAATTGACCGTGCTATTTATCTTATGGGCTCTCCGAAGCCTGTTTCGGTTTATGCTTCGGTTTATAACAAACTTGGTTGTCGTCCCGACCTTAAAAACCAAATAAAATACCACAAGGATGGGCTTGATACCGATATTTGTGATGTTGAAGATTTTGCTGTTGCCACTATTCGTTTTGAAAACGGCGCAACACTTCAAATCGAAGCAAGTTTTGATGTTAACCTTCCCCCTGCCGCAAGTATGGTACTTGCAGGCACAAAAGGCGGCTTTGTTGAAGATGAAGAAAAGCCGATTCTCTATACCGATATTAACGGTTTCTTGACAACTGTTAACATCGATGGCAGCGATTATATCTATGGTGGTGACTCGTTTGCCGCTCAATTCAATCATTTTATTGATTGTATTGAAGGAAGATGCGAGTGTGGACCCTCTGCTGATGATGGCGTTAAAATCATGAGATTGCTTGATGCTATTTACGAATCAGGCAGAACAGGTCACGAGGTTTTACTATAATCATTATAAATATTAAAATGGATGGTAGACCACTATGAAATTTTCCGTTAGTTCTTATTCTTTTAGGCAAAAAGAGGTAACCGGTGAACTTTCCCAAATAGATATGGTGGACCTTGCCGCAAAAATGGGGTTTGATGGTATTGAGTTTATTGACTTGGTACCGTGCGAAAAACCAACCCTTGAGCAGCAAAAGGAATATGCCTATAAAATCAATGCCCGTGCAAAAGAGTTAGGGATAGAAATCGCAGGCTATTCTATTGGTGCAAATTTTTTGCACCGAGACCCACAAAAAATACAAACCGAAATCAATCGTATTTGTTCACAAGCCGAAGTGGCTTCTGTTTTGGGCGCTCCTGTTATGCGTCACGACCTGGCATATAGTTTGGGTAAAGTCGGTAACACCCGTAGTTTTGACCTTATGTTGCCCACCTTTGCTGATGCAAGCAAACAAATAACACAATTTGCCGAAAAAATCAATGTTAAAACTTGTGTTGAAAATCACGGTTTTGTTAACAATGACAGTGACCGTCTTGAAAGACTTTTCAATTCGGTTGCACACGAAAATTTCGGTGTTTTGATTGACATAGGAAACTTCCTTTGTGTTGATGAAAATCCCACCGCCGCTGTGTCTCGGCTTGCGCCCTATACCTTTTTTGTGCATTGTAAAGATTTCTATTTTTATGATGGAAATGCCGCAACGCCTGACCGATATAAGTTCGTTACCCGAGGCGGCAACTTTATTGAAGGCGCTACAATAGGCGATGGTGATGTTCCCGTTAAACAGTGCCTACGCGCACTCAAAAGGGCATCATACGATGGTTTTTATTCCATAGAATATGAAGCCCGTTATGACTGCATCGAGAATATCCAAAGAGGTCTTCAAGCCCTTAAGCGTTTTGAACTCGAACTTGACGAGGAACAAAGATAAACAAAAACCCACAGGTTAACCTGTGGGTTTTATTTATGCTGTTTTTTCTTTTTTGGGTCTTGTAACATAAAGGGCAATTATCACGCCCAAAATACCGCCCGAAAGTTTACCTACTATAAGAGGCACTGCCATTGAAGTGTCAACTGCGGTTTGGAAAGCGAGATGGTCGCCCATCACATACGAAGCGCAAACCAAAAATGCAATATTAACAATAACGCCTCTATCACTCATTTTCTTGGTCATATCAAACATCGGTATTGCATTTACAACCGTTGTCACAAGACCAATTACCGAGGCTTCGTCAAGTCCTATTTTTTCGCCGATTTTTCCAAAATATTTGCCGAAAAGTTTTTGTACAATATCAAGAAACACAAAGGCACCGCAAAGGAATATTGCTATTCCGCCAATGATAAGCAAACTATTATCAAAGGTATCCAAATCGGTAACATTAAGTTTTAACACCTTAATTACCATGGTGGCGCCCAACACGAAAAGCACAAGAGCCGTGATAACATATCCGAATATCGTAACAACTTTAAGGGTGACCTTCTCGAAAAAAGTAAGTCCCACAACAAAGAGTGCCGAAAGTGCTATAACCGGCAACATATTAAGCAAAAGTTTTCCGATATTAAGTCCTACCGTACAAAGACCGCCTATAAAACAACCAAAAGGAATTGTGATAAAACCTATCGTTAGTCCCTTCGCAGCTAATGTGATTTTTTCCTTTGGAATTAACATAAACAAAAGTGGAAAGGCACCAAGTATTGTGCAGCCCATCATACTTGCCATTACAGAGCCCGCAAATTTACCAACCAATTCATCTTGTGCCAAAGCGGTTGCCAAGGGCCAACCACCCGCATCCGAAGCAAATAAAAGACCGGCCGTAACCGAGGGGTCGATACCAAGTGCGGCGCAAACAGGCGCCAAGGCGGGTGCCACATATTTTGCAATCAAGGGCGCTGCCGCCATAGGACCTACCATGGCTAAAATAAGCGCACCAATTGAACCGAGTGCCCGTTCAAAAGAGTTGCCAAAACCGAATTTTGAACCAAACGCCTTGTCTATACAACCGATTATAGCAAAAACGAGCATTATATATGTAATTATTTCTCCAACATTCATTTATTTTGCTAACCTCTCAAGTATTTGTTCTTTGGTTTGTATCATACCCTTAATTGATTGATGGCCCACCATCTTATCAATATCGTGAAGCTCAACCTCCTTGAAGCCGTAACGCTTGCAGCCCTCAAGCATAGCATTAACTATTACCTCTTTAAGTTCGGTGTTAATTATCCATATTACCTCGGCATCGGGCAAAACCTCACGAATTCGGCGCATAAGGAAAGGTATTGCGGGCAACACCTTATACAAGTCTTCCTTGGTTTGTCCCTCATACATAGTCTCGCCTAAAGGAGCATCTGCCCAATTATCGTTTGTGCCGCCAAAAACAAAAAGAGTATCAATTTTATTTTGTTCGAAAAAGCCTTCATTATATAATTTATCAAAACGGGTTATAAATGAACGCTCGGCCGAATAATCTACCCCGTCATATCCTGTATAGCAAATTGTGGTGCCGGACCAACTATTATTCATAACAAGATTTGAATTTGTTTCGGTGATTATTTGATGCCACCAGGTTTCCTCAACTCGTCTTATATCGGTTGAGCCACCCGAAGAATAATAGTGGTGCAAATAGCCCTCGGGCACCCAGCCCGCAAAGGTAGAAATACTATCACCTAAAATTAAAACATTACCAAAAGTCATATCAAAACCTCTTTAGGAAAACTCTATTGTTGATTCCCACTGCGAAATTATATCACTGTTTTCGATGATATCCTCTTCAAGACCACCAAATTGTATAAACCAAAAAGCATCATCGGTTTTATATATATAAGCTATATATTTGCAAACCTCGTTGCTATCATTTGTGACTTTATATGTAAAGAAAACTTGTTCACCGTTTACTATAGGCTCACAGTCAAGCTTATTATCCTGTATAATTATTTTGGCATACTCTTCTTTAGTCCAATTTTCAAGACCCTCAAGAGCAGTAAATTCATCCTTTATAGCGAAAAGCACAACTTCTTTTGAGGCGTAGCAAATATCAAAGCCCTCTTCATCAAATTCATAAAAGTTTGAGGTGAGGGTGATTTGCATACCATCATCGGTAAAGGTTTTGGGCTCCTCTACATCACCTAAAGCAAGACCTAAGATAATACCGAATATTAAAGCAACTATTAAAATTGCGAGGCCTTTGCGAGTTCCTTTTTTGCGGTTTTTTATTACCTCTTCGCTTGTAATATTATCGAAACGGAAGGCATTTCCGCTAAAATAATTGAATTTATTTTTACCTGTAAAATAAACATCTTCGTATCCTGCAGGAACATCTGCGAAATCATTACAGTAATTTCGGCTTAATTTATCTGCAACAACGTAGACCCTTGCGGAGTTTTCACCAATCTCAAACTCGGCAGTTTGACCGCTTTTAAGGTAACCTATCTTTCGGCACATAACACCGTTTATTTGGGTATCACCCGTTACGGCGTCCTCAATATAAACCTTCATTCTGACAAGTGTTGCAACACACGATTTTTTTCTTGTAATAATAAGTTTCCTCATATCATCTCTCTCCCTTGCTTGTATTTTATCAAAACACAAGAAACAAATCAATATATTTTGTTGTATTTTTTATAAATTTATGTTATCATTTTAATGTAACAAAATAATTTTGGGGGTAATTTTATGAAATGTAATGTTTGTGGACTTGAAAACCGTGAAGGCAATGTTTTTTGTACCTCTTGCGGTGCACAGTTGCCACCTATCACCGAGCCACAGGTTGAAAACAATAATTTTTCGCCTAATATTGCTGCAGAGCGCGTCTTTAATGCACTTAACAGCAAGCTCTTTACTGCTATTTGCATTCTCTTGACTGTGAGCTTCGGCGCCTCGCTTTTTGCAGGAAGTTTTTCAATAATAACTCTTTTAGCAATGATTTTTTGTTGGCTGATTTTTTCAGCCGCAAGGCGTGGAACCGCCGACGCCAAACAACTCAGACACTTAAGCGGTACAATTTTTGCACAGTATGTTATCAACTTTGTTTTAGCCGGTTTGTTTCTACTTATCGGAATACTCTTTTCAGCTCTTTTCTCTTTAATCGCTTCTAACCCAACCTTATTGGACCAACTTACAGCCACGATAAACGGCTTACCTGTTGACAGCCCTATTTTAACCGATTTGTTTTTATCGGCTTCGGGTGTGATTTTCTTTATTGTATTTGCCCTAATAGCAGGATTTATCGTCTTGTTTAATATTTTGGCCATACGAAAAATTCACCTTTTTGTTAAGTCGGTTTATCAAAGTATTTTAAGCGGTGAGCCGCTCTTCCAAAAGGTTCGCGGGGCTAAGGGCTGGCTTTTGGCTTTGGGTATTATAAGCGCGCTTTCGCTCCCCGCAACTCTTTCAAGCGGAGAAATGCTTGCAGCTATTTCTACAGCGGCGGGCTCTGCTACATCGATAATCGGATATCTTCTTATTAAAAACAATTTTAACGACTAATATTAAAAACACTCGGTGTATGCCTACACCGAGTGTTTTGTTTTTTTGAATTTATGTAACAAAATAGAAATTAAGAGAACAACAAAGGCGGCAAGACTGAATGCAAAGATATAAATAGCTGCGCACCACGGGAACGGCACCACTGCTTGAACAAGTGAATAAACGGGAAGCGACGGTTCGCAATATGGGCTTATAAAGAACATATTAAAGGTCTCTCTTTCTAAAAGCCCACTCAAATGGGCAATTTCATTAAGAACCATAGCCATAGAAACCAGCACCGCAAATACGGGCACCGCCTTGAAAATGGTTTTGGGTTTTGAGACAACATATCCGCTACCCAAAAGATATATACCGATTGATATCATTGTGCCGTGACAAATCATAGTTTGTATATTTATGCCGATTGTTTGTGTAAATACCGTTGCGGGATAGAACATAACACAAATACCTGCAAAGAAAGCAAAGGTTGCAAGATATGCGCAAAGGCAATTGTGCAATTTTCCTTTTGGCAAAATGCCCGCCAAAAGTCCCACGAACATAGGTGTTGAGCAAAACTGAAACGGAAAAGCATACCACTGATAATCAAAAGTGATGCCATCAGTATAAGAAAAGCTATAGTTTATTTGCTTATAGATTTCCAAAACTATTACAATGAGCGAAACTATAAGCAAAAATCTACGCATAAATTTTTCATCGGGATTTTTATACCGCCAACACATAAAAACGCCAAAGGCAATAGAGGCTACAAAAAAGGCCAAATGAAAAAATCCATACATTTGCGGAGTTTCCATAGAGGCATCGAAAATTGCTAAAATTTTACTTAAAAAATCCATAAAAGCACCCCTAACATTTTATTTTGCCGACAATAAAGTAATTACCAAAAATGGGTACAGTTGAATTTTATCAACTGTACCCATTATATTCTTTTACGACAAATTTTTCAATACTGCGTCGTTTACAGTTTTGTCATTTTTTCTAAAATCCAAGGGGTTCATACCATACTTTTGGCGGAAGATTTTTCTGAAAAAACTTTTATTTGCATAACCCACCTCATCGCTGATTTGCTCTACCGATAAGTTAGTGGTGAGTAATTTCTCGGCCGCAAGGGCACATCTTTTATCCTGCAAAACCTTCGAAAAAGACTGACCCATAACTCTTTTTACAATCACGCCCGTATGCACGGTGGAATACCCTATTTGCTTTGAAAGGGTGTTAACACAGGCCGTTTTTATGTTTTCGCAAATATATTTTTCGATTTGCCTTGCAAGAATATCGTCCTTACTGTTGGCCCTGTTAACAGATAAGGTAATCAGGGCTTCTATTGCTTCCTGCCATTTGGGAATTGAGGGCGTGGCGCCCACTCTCTCAACCGTTACCGCCGAAGCCGCACAAGAAATTTTAAGTGTTTGAGGTATATCCAAGCCCGACCAAATACCCTTTATAAAATATCCGATAAAGGTATCGCCCGCTGAAGTTGTATCAACAGCGTTTACCTTAAAGGCAGGTTGATATATCTCATTTTTAGTATCCTTGTATATACACCCCTTGCTACCCAAGGTTATGATAACCTTTAAGTCGGGATAGTTTTTAGAAAAATACGCAAGGCTTCCGTCAGGTGTTATTTCTCCCGTAAGGGCCTTGGCCTCGGTTTCATTAACCACCACATACGAAAGCATCGAAAGGTCAATTTTCTTGATGCTATCGGTCATTGGTGCGGGGTTAAGAATTATGCACATATTCTTTTTATATGCTTGCTCTATTATATAATCAACATTGTTTATTTCGTTTTGCAAAAGGAGTATATCTCCCTCATCAAAATTATCAAGCACCTTATCAATATACGCTTTTGTTACCATATAGTTTGAGCCTGCATACAAAAAAATTGCATTTTCACCGTCGGCACTTACCTGAATAATTGCGTGTCCGTTTTTAACCTTTAATTGCTTAAGATGAGAAATATCAACGCCGTTTTGAGTCAATATTTGTGTAAAGAACTCGCCACCCTCACCTATACAACCCGCATGATAAACAGGAGCACCGGCTCTGGCTATTGCCACCGACTGATTAAGTCCCTTACCGCCCGGAAAAATCTCTAAAGAATTTATAGCCTCAGTCTCTCCTCCTTGAACGATGTGGTCAAGGGTATATACATAATCTATATTGCAAGAACCAAAATTAAGAATTTTCATAACGGTCACCCACTATCATAACTACACTCATATTATAACAAGGTTTTTATAATAAACAAGGACTGTTTTTGTTAAAAAACAGTCCTAATTAAAGAAAAATCGTTTTATAGGTCCTCTCGTTTAAGGCTTATATCCTTAGCCGAGTTTATGGGTATATGCTGTTGCATAACTCTTCTGCGATGCCCGTTTTTGTGGCGTTTATTCCTAGTAAGCCTACGAACGATGTAAAAAACAGCGTAAAGCACAAGGCAAGCGGCAAAAATAACAAAGAAAATAAGAAAGGAAATACCCTCGCTATATCTTGCAAGACGGATATTGTCTTTATTAAGTAGCTGTACCACGCCGCCGAAAAGCAGGCCGCCTATATTAAGCCAAAAAACAACGAATATAACGCCCAAAAGGTCTTTCCATATCTTTCGTATGCTTATACCGACCTCACCCAGCACAAGATTTAACAAGCCCCAAGCAAAGATTATACCGTGATATAGAAAAGCTTGTATAGCAGCATACGAAAAGGCTTTTTCGCTGCCAACAAGATTTACGGGAAAGACAAACCATAAAAATGATACTACAACCGAAAGGTTTATAACCACCTTTTTCATAAATCTAAAGGATAGGCTGAACTGCACCAATGGTATAAGCACTGCAAACAAGGCGCAAATACTAAAGGGCAGTTTATGTAAATTTATGTCGGTTTTATAAAAAATCAAGGATGCGGCAAGGTCAAGAACATATACCGTAAAAGCAGCATTTGCCAAGATTTTTACAGCCCTTTGTTTATCAGCTCTTGTTTTTTTATCAAGTAAATAGGCCGCAAAAAAGACCAAAACGGCTATTATACACATATAAATTATATGTGCCAGCCCAAATGCAGTGAATAAATTTTGCGAGGGTGTCTGCTTAAACTGTGTTGCTAAGAATTCCAACATAGTAATTCCCCTTTTGTAATGTTCTTTATTAAAATGTACCACGAAAAGACAAATTTTTCAAGTCGCTTTTGCACACTCTCGTGCGCTCCATTTAATCATTTAACTTATTTTTCTTTTTTGCAAGAGAGAAAATCCAATAGAAAAGCGCAGCATACACTAAGAAAAGTCCCACAACGATTAGCGGATACAAAACCCTATTACCGTTCACAAGGTTATAAAAAATGCTATAGGGTGTGCCATCGTGGTTCATTAAAAACATATAGTTATACGGTATTAAAACATTTGCCACATAGGCCGCAACACAGAAAAAAAGTAAAATGCCGTATGTAATACCTATATTTTTCTTTTTAAGGGTTGCCATACGGGCAAGCATAACATAAAGTGAAGCAAAGCCCGAAATTGAGTGGGTTATGCCCGACACAACATTATCAAGGCTCAATACAGGATAGGCGTTATAGTTTTGTACTGCAGCTATTGTGCCGAAAACTGCCGCCAAAATACCGAAAACACAAACAAAATCTATTGCGGCCTCCTTAACTCTCCCCTTTGAAAAGGCCGCCAAGGGCAAAGCAATTAAAAGAATACTGCACAAAAACAAGGGAAGTGTGCGTTTTATAGGCTCAAGACTTTGCTCTCTTAAACAAAAGGAAACGATTTTGAATATTTCAAAACCGTCAATTAACAAGGCCGACCAAATCAAAACCTTGTTTTTATCCGCTAGGCTCTTTTCGGCGTTTTTCTTGCCCAATACTATTGCAAATATCACCATTGCAAGCAATAGACCGCCCACAAAGGTTAAATGCTGCCAAGACCAAGCGCCCTCGGGAATGCGGTCATAACCGCCGAAGCCAAAAAACTCCCTCATAAATATCCCCCGTACATAAAATTAGCCATTTTACTAATTAAATATCGATACCCATTTATCCACAATGTTTTCTTCGGTGAAATCTGCCGCGCGCATTACTGCCGCCTTTGCGTATTGAAGCCTTAATTGCTCATCAATAAGCAAGGAGCAAAGTGCTTTGTTAAATTCCTCGAAATCTCCGTCTTCTATAAGAAGTCCGTTTTTCTTGTCCTCAATAATTGCTCTGGGGCCTACCCTTACATCAAAAGCAACAGCCGGAGTTCCGCAAGAAAAAGCCTCAATTATAACAAAGCCAAAGCCCTCGCTAAACGAAGTCATCGCATAGACTGATGCCTTTCTCATTGCCTGTAAAACCTCATTATATGGCAACTCGCCTGTTAAAACAACCTGATTTTCAATTCCTAACATCTTGATTTTTTCGGTTAGTGTATCCCTTTGGTCGCCCTCACCCACTATGTATAATTTCCAATCAGGAGCCTTCTTTACAGTTTTGGCCCAAATTTCAAGAAGCCGATCAAAGCCTTTTACTTGGTGAAGCCTACCAACTGCAACAACCGTTTTTTCCTTCTTGCCAAAATCTATATCTTCATCATTAGTGGCCAAAAAGTTTTCAATCGTAAGACACTTGGTATGCTTATTTGTTTTTTCCATTATCTTGCTAACCTCATCGGTGAGTTGGTCGGTAAGCAAGGCAAAATAGTCTATATTATCATACCTATTTTTGAAATCGAAAAGCAATTTTTTATTAAAGCAATGGTCGTGATGAAGCTGAGCGATTTTAAGCACATTTTTCTTGCCGTATTTCGAGAGCAAAACCGAATGCTCATTACGGGTGGAAATAATTATGCCGTCATCTATTTGCCTTAGGCGTTTAGCCATTGCCGTTTTCTTAAGCCGCAAGACCTTTAGAGCATACATACCCTCTTTTAATATCTTAATCGGGTTTTTGCTTTTTATTGCCGCCTTAAACTCTTCTCTATTGGGTTTAACCGAGGTTAAATACTCTACTTTAACCTCATCTGAAAAGATATATGCCGGCTCGCCCAAGTTATAAAGGGACAAAACCGTAACCCCATAGCCACGCTTTACAAACGCATTACTCATAAGAGCAATTGCCCTTTCAACGCCGCCAAATTCCAAATGCAATGCTGTGATATATATTTGTTTTTTCATCAGTTCACCGCTTATTTCTATTGTTTCTTATGTTTCTAATTATAGCACATTACATTTTTTTATTCAATAATATGTTTTTTGGCGGCCATCAATTGCCCTGATGACCGCCAAATTTTATTTTTCTATTTCTATTTCAATATCACCCGTATCGGTGGTGATTTCACATTTGCCTCCAGTGATTGTTTTAGGTACATTAACCCTTCCCGTATCGGTGTTTATGATAAACACCTTTTCGCTTCGTATTTCACCCTCAACATCGCCCGTATCGGTTTTTATATAGATTTCGTTGGCATCCAAGCCTTCAAACTCGATATCGCCCGTATCCCGTTCGATAGATATTTTCTCATCGGCAATTAGGTTTTCTATATCCAAATCGCCTGTACTGCCGTTACTTGCAAAGCTATTGCACTTGATGTTTTTAAGCTCGTTATCCCCTGTACTTACGGTGGTTGATAACAAGCCTTGGCAATCGATATTAGACAACTCCATTTTGCCTGTTGTGGTTTTAAGGCTTATATTGTTACTATTTAGATTTGAAAGTCTTATATCTCCCGTATGAAGGGCAATTTGTATATCGTTAAAACTGATATCGCTTAGATTAACATCTCCCGTATCACCCTCTATTTTAAGAGCATCGTATTGATTGCTCGGCAAATAAATTGTAATCTTGGGGTTGTTAAAATTAAAGCCTATATAATTATACCATTTTCTATTATCATTCGCTCTTATTTCGAGCACTCCGTTATTAACCGAAACGCTGTGCCTTATGTTTTCATTCTCAAAACAAACAACCCTTGCTTCACCCTTTTTGAAAACTATATCGGTAGTATCGTTTATTATTGAAAGACTGCCAAACTCTTCTGCAATATCATAGGTATTGGTTTGATATTTATTTGTATCAAGGCTTAAAAAGTTCCAATTTACCGCCGCCATACCGACGGCAAACAAGATGCCACCTATAATCAAAAGTAAAACCCCGATAACAAGCCATTTAACTCTCTTACTCATCGTCGTTCCCCCTTAATAAAGCTTTTTTAATAAGGCGTATTGTTCCCTTTGTTGCAAAGTAGCAAAGGAAAAAGAAAAGTATTGCAAGGCCGCCACAAGCCAATCCTCCGCCAAGTATTACAATACCTGAGGGTATATTACCAAGTAGCATAAACACCACGCTCATTATTACCCCTGCAAAGCCACAAGCGGCAAAGGAAACAAAAGCCGCCCAAAGCGAAGCCAAAACCGAAAAGACTACACAAAGAACCGAAATAAGCAACGAAGCCCATATCGGAGAGCCTACTGCCAATAACACAATTTGTCCTACTGACATCCTTTTATGCCTCTTTATTTTTTCTTTAACCAAGGTGCCAAGCGGAATATCGGCTATGATTTGATTGGCGATTTCTTCGGGATTACCTAACTTTGCTATGGCTTCCTCCTCGGTCATGCCGTCTTCCATATAATCGTTTATCATTTCTTCAAAAAATTCTAAACGCTTTTCAATCTCCTCGGCAGGCAAACCGCTGAGCCTACCCGACAATTTCCAGAAAAAATCAGTTTTATTCATCTGCTTCATCTCCCTTGGTAACAAATTTATATATTGACATAATTTCTTTCCACTCACACTTAAAGTTTTCGATTTTTTCTAAACCCAAAGCCGTAATATGATAGTATTTACGAAGTCTGCCATCGTGCTCTGCAGTTCTCACAGTTAACATATTGGCGCTCTCTAATCTTTTAAGAATTGTATATAGCGTGGACTCGGATAATTCAATATACGGCTTCATATCCTTGATAATTTTATACCCGTAGGAATCTTCATTTTTGATTGCCGCTAACACGCACACGTCCAATAGCCCCCGTTTTAACTGAACATCCATACTATACCTCCCTTTGCATAATACATCATATCACGAAGTATATGTTTTGTCAAGCAACTAAAACAAAAAAGCCTCGTAAATTCAAGGCTTTTTGCTTTATTCTATAGGTAAAATCAGTTGTGATTTATCCAAATACACCTTATTTTTTGCGGTTTTTGTAGTGGTTTGCAGATGGTAAGGACCTTTGTTATTGGTATGAGAAACGTATGTGTTATTATCGGTGGAAGCGATATCAATTTGCAAGCACTCACCCTCTTTAAGCAAAAAAGCGTGCTCATCAAAGCAAAAATCTAAATATACTATTTCGTTTGCCTTATAGGCTCCCAACTGATAACAAAGTGATGTTATATCGTGGCGCAAAACATAAGTGTGATCTTTGTTTTTAATGCTTATTCTAATATAAAAGCTTGTGTCCTCACAGTTCGATGATACAGCCAAGCGTGCACGCATTTGCCCTTTTATAAATATATCCCTTTGCTGTGGCTTTGTGGATATACTTATTAAACTTTCGGCGTCATTTTCCTCGCTTGCAAAAACTCCCTCGCCGCAAAATGAAGTAGGCTTTTTAGGCTCATAGATAAACTCGGCTTCACCCTCGCCCAAAGACAATGAAAGTTCCTTTGTAGGAACTGCATAAAAATCTTCCTGCCATTTATTTTCAAAGGCTCGATAGTATGTTATCACGCCTTTTTTAATGGGTGTGGGGCTCCCCTTTCTTATATTATCAAACCAATCTATTTGGTAACAAGAGCCAAATTGTTCGGCTCGTTTCCCATTTTCAAAATACAGTCCCCTATCTTTATTGTAACCATCGCCATGGTCGTATGGGGAAACTAAAAGGGCACATTTTTTTCGGGTTTCTTCACTCATAGAATTCCACATGTTGAATACGCCGCCCACATAAAAATCATTATATCCCGTGGTTAACAAAATGGGGATATTGGCATTATCGGTGGCGCCTTTTGTGTCAACACCGCCAAACCGAGTGCTCCAAAAATCATCGGTGGGATTTGGGGCCTTTAACATTTGCTCAAAGTCCTCTGCTCTATCCCCTAAAACACACTCGGACAAATCACTCAAGGGAAGACGGGCAAAAGAGTGTATATTAAAGTTTTTAGAAAGCGAGCAATTAGCCTTATACAAATCAAAATGCCAATTTGCATGTCCTTTGCGCATTTGACCGTTTCGATACCAAAGTCGATAGCGCTCACTATCCTGCACCTCAAAAGCAGCACCTAAAATATCCTCTTCAAAGGGGGCGGTTGCATAGTGGAGCGAAGCTGTATAACTGCCGCCCGTTAAAAAAATTTCACCATTATAAAAGGCTTGCTCCCTTATCCATGCACGAAGCCCAAGCCCATCTTCACGCTCGTGAACATAGGGCACAAACTCGCCACTACTTTTGCCCTGTCCTTTACAATGTTGAAAGACAACAGCATATCCTCGTCGAAGCCAAGCCGCAGAGGACTCAAGATGATTTTGAGCAAGTTCCTCTTCGCTTTTCATAACGGTACTTTTAACATACGGCGAACGGCAAACAACTGTTGGGAATTTGCCCTCTTTTTTCGGCAGGGCAATAACTGTAAAAAGCCTTTCGCCGCCAACTTTCAAGTATTCATAATAGGCATAGCCATTCATACAAACCAACTCCGATTAAAGTATAATCCCAAAAATGAAAAAGTGCAAGGATTAGAGTTGCGATTATAAAACAAAAATAGCCAAGTGTCTTTTATAACACTTGGCTTACGCTTAGAGTTTATTTTTCTTCTTCTAAAATTTTGTTTTCTTTAAGCGATGCGATAAACTTATCAATATCCGCCTTGGCTGTAGCCTCATCAATGCCGTACTCGGCCACCAATGCTCCAAGCAAGGAAGCATAATCGCTGCCTTTTTCTAAAATATCCCATAAAAATTTGCCTGATTCGTTAAGGGTAATTACCGAATTGAAATCTACGCCTGAGCCTGCAAGCGGAACAACGAGATTCTCACCCGCAACATTTCTGACAATAAAGTTTTCTTTAATCTTCATAACTTACCTCACTTAATTTTGGTGTTTTAATTATACATTATAAAAAAAGATATTGCAAGTGGTGAGTTTTAAGTTGTATAATAACTATAGTTAATCTAAGTATTTTGATAAGCCGTCTTTTAAGCGGCCTGCCATTATAATAAATAAAAATGCTATAAGGAGATAAAATATGGATATTTTTTGCGAACAAATCGTACCTATTAAGAAAACCTTTTTAACCTATCTTGCTATTGCAGCATTGTTGATTGCGGCAGTTATAGTTTCGGTTGTTTTGTTTATTTATTCGGGACAGTTTCCCATTTTAATTTTAGGCATAGTAGGTGTAATCTACGGCACCGCAAAGCTACTTCCATTGTTTAGCGTTGAATATGAATATATCGTAACGAACGGCACAGTGGATATAGATAAAATCATCGGCAAAAGGGAAAGGCGCCGAATTCTCTCATTTGACTGTAAGGATATTGTCCGCACGGGTAAATTTACAGGTAATGCAGTGCAGGCGGGCCCCTCGGCCAAAACATATTTTTGCGGAAATAAAGAAAATGCATATTATCTTGTTGGTGGCGAAAACAAAAAATTCGTTCTTATCTTCTCCCCTAACGAAAAGACAATAAATGCAATTAAGGAGTGCGCTCCGAGAACAATTAAAAGGGAGTTATTTAATGACTAAGGAAATCCAAGCTATACAAAAGCCACATTTCCAAAAGCGTGAGGAGGATAGCCACAAGGGAAGCTTTGGCACCGCACTTTTGGTTTGCGGAAGCTACGGTATGGCAGGTGCGGCGATACTTGCGACCTCTGCTTGTCTTAAAAGCGGTGTGGGTATAGCCCGTGTAGCTCTTCACAAAAAAATATATCCTATTCTTACAACCGCTTTACCCGAAGCGGTTTGTTTGCCTTTTAATTCATTTAACCTAAAGAAAACCCTCAAAAAAGGTATTGCAAGGACCAATTCCATACTTATTGGGTGTGGTATGGGCAAAGCTCGATTATCAAAACGAGCCCTTTCTTTTTTAATTAAAAATGCCGCTTGCCCTTTAATTATAGATGCCGACGGAATAAATCTTTTAAGTGGCCGCATAGATATATTAAAGCAGGCGAAAACTCCAATTATACTTACTCCCCACCCCGCCGAATTCTCACGCCTTACGGGTGTTTCTCTTGAAAAGATAAATGCCAACAGAGAAACTTGTGCGCTCACTTTTGCCAAGCAAAACGGCGTTTATCTTGTGCTTAAGGGCCATAACACCCTTGTGGTGTCACCAAACGGCGACATTTTGAAAAACACCACAGGTAATCCCGGTATGGCAACGGGTGGTTCAGGCGATGCTTTAGCCGGTATCATAGCCGCTCTTATTGCCCGTAACCAAAATGTTTTTGAGGCAATATCAAATGCCGTTTATATACACGGCCTAGCCGGGGATATGGCGGCAAAACGGCTTTCACAAACGGCAATGCTACCAAGTGATTTAATAGAGGAGTTGCCCTGCATATATAAAATGCTTGAAGGGTGATTTTTTGAAAAAAGTTTTGTGCCTTACATTTGCTTTTTTATTGCTTTTATCGGGTTGTCAAAAGGGTACCATCACACCTATTTGCGAAAATTTAGGCTTTAACGCCCATATTTCCTATTTTAACGAAAAATATATATGCCCCACCGTAATTAGCGGCGACGGAACAATGACTGTCAAGGTAACAGAACCCGAAATATTAAACGGTCTTATCCTTACATACACCAATGACGGTAATGTTACAGCCACCCTCGGCAGCGTAACCTACACACCAAGCGCACAAAATTCTTATTATGTGGGTATTACTGATTGTATGGCGGCGGCCTTTAGAGAGGTTCGTGGCAAACAAATAGAGAAAAACGGCGAGGAAAATATTTTCGAGGACAGTATCGATAATAAGCCTTACCGCATTTATTTTACCGACAAGGGTATTCCCATAAAGATTGAAACAGGAAATATGCTCATAGAATTTCACGATGTAACTATTTGTTAGTATTTACAGCCGACATTTATTGAAAACTTCTTCTATAAAAAATAATTTTAATTGGCTATGATGCACCGAAACATCATAGCCGATTTTATTTATCTTGTGAAGAATTGGTTATTGATATTTTATATATAAGTAAGTATAATATAATAGATATGATATACTCTGGAGGTTAGAATATGGATAACAAGCAATTCTGGGACCATTTATCAGGTAAGAAAATAGCGGTGTGCGGCATAGGTATCAGTAACACCCCGCTTATAAAGAGATTTTTAAGTCAAGGTGCGCGTGTTCTCGCCTGTGACCGACGCGAGCGCGAGCAATTAGGCGATATTTGTGCTGAGCTTGAAAAAGAGGGTGCAGAGCTTCATTTAGGTGAAGACTATCTTTCTAACCTTGAGGTTGATATTATCTTCCGTACCCCAGGTATGAGCTTTAACCTCCCAGAGCTCAAGGAAGCCCGCCGCAGAGGTATTGCGGTTACGAGTGAGATGGAAGTCTTTTTTGACATTTGTCCCGCAAAGATTTTCGCGGTTACGGGTTCTGACGGCAAGACCACCACTACCACACTTATAGCAAAAATGCTCGAGGCCGAGGGCTATACAGTGCACGTGGGTGGCAATATCGGTGCTCCGCTTTTGCCCCGTATTGATGAAATAAAGCCTGATGATTATGTCGTTGTTGAGCTTTCCTCTTTCCAACTTATATCAATGCGTAAGAGTCCCGAAATCGCGGTTGTAACAAATGTTGCCCCTAACCACCTTGATGTGCACAAGGATATGGACGAATATGTAGAAGCCAAGAAAAATATTCTCTTGCACCAAGGCGCAATTTCGAGAACTGTCCTTAATTACGATAATGAAATCACCATGCTCTTTAAGTCGTTTGTGCGTGGCCAGTCCTTAGGCTTTAGTATGGAACGCCCTGTTAAAAGCGGTGCTTGGCTTGATAACAACGGTTTTCTTAATATGTCATACAGGGGTATCAGCGCACCTATTATGCACCGAGATGATATAACCATTTTGGGCGACCACAATGTAGCCAACTTCCTCGCCGCAATTTCAGCGGTTTGGGGCTATGTGGGAGCCGACACTATCCGCCGTGTTGCAAAGGAATTCGGCGGTGTTGAACACCGTATTGAATTTGTACGTGAAATCAATGGTGTTAAATACTATAACGACTCTATTGCTTCAAGTCCTACACGAACTATTGCAGGTCTTAATGCCTTTGAAAAGGGAGTTATTTTACTTGCGGGCGGCTATGATAAACATATCCCCTTTGAGCCTATGGCCGATGCCGTAATTGAAAAGGTTAAATACCTTATTCTCACAGGACCTACCGCCGAAAAGATTGAAAAAGCAGTAACTGCCAACGAAGGCTACAAAGGCAGTCCCGAGATTATAAAGGTTCAGAATCTTAAAGAGGCAGTAGAAACGGCACATAGCCTTGCAAAAACGGGTGATGTTGTTACATTAAGCCCTGCCTGTGCCTCTTTTGATGCCTTCCCCAACTTTGCGGTTAGGGGTAATTACTTTAAGGAATTGGTGAATAAGCTTTAATGGATATTAAAAATCTTTTACTGGAACTTTGCAGTTTAGATTCGATAGGAAATGTGCAAACTGCATCAGATTTTGCGGCCCGTGAATTATCAAACTTTTGCGAGGTTGAGCAACTTGGGAAAACCGTTATAGGAAAATTCAAGGGTCAAAACGATTATACACTTATGCTTGATGCTCATATTGACCAAATCGGTTTTGTTGTTACCTCGGTTTTGGATAACGGCTTTTTAGGTGTTGCAAAATGCGGCGGTGTTGACACACGCCACCTACCTGCCAAGAGGGTTAAAATACATTCTGAAGAATTGCTTGATGGCGTTTTCACAAGCACCCCTCCCCACCTTGAAAAAGAGGAAACGGTTAAAGAAATCGGCGAACTTAAGATAGATACTTTTCTTGATGATATAAAAGACAAGGTAAAGATTGGTGACTATATCACCTTTGCACAAAAGCCATTTTTATTGGCAAACGACAGTGTGTGTGCAAGAAGTCTTGATAACCGTGCAGGCGTTGCGGCACTTTTAGAACTTGCTTCTCGCCTTAAGGGCAAAACCCTGCCGATAAATATCGTTATTCTTTTCTCTGATGCCGAAGAATTAGGACTTCGCGGCGCTATAACCGCCGCTAATAAAATAACCCCAAACGAAGCGGCAGTAATTGATGTATCTTTTGGTAACGGACCCGATATTGCGCCCGATAAGTGCGGCATTTTAGGTGAGGGTGCTATGATTGGCATTTCCCCTATTCTCGATAAGAATATATCGGACAGGCTTTGCCTTATTGCCGCCGATAACAACCTACCTTATCAAAGTGAGGTTATGGGCGGAAAGACCTCTACAAATGCCGATGTTATTACAATTTCTAAGGAAGGCGTCCCCACCGCTCTTTTATCAATTCCCCTTAGAAATATGCACACCGATACCGAGGTTGTGAAAATTTGCGACATTATATCGATTTGCGATATACTTGAAAAATATATTCTTTCGGGAGGTGCCTTTAATGCTTGATTTGATTAAACGCCTTTGCGAAATTGATTCGGCCCCCGGAAACGAATGGGCAACTCGCGAATTTATTATTGAACAAATAAAAGATTTTTGCGAATACCGTGTTGATGCTTTAGGCAATATTATTGCCTTCAAAAAAGGTGAAATTGCACCTAAAAAGCGTATTCTTCTCGATGCACACACCGATGAGGTTGCTATTATTGTATCCTCAATAACCCCTGATGGCTTCTTGAAGTTTCATACGGTAGGCGGTATAAAAACAGGGACTTTGCTTGCTCGTCGAGTAAATTTTGAAAACGGCGTTTCGGGTGTGATAGGCGCCAAGCCTGTGCACCTTATGAGTGATGATGAGGCTAAAAAACTTCCCGATACCGATAAGCTTTTTATAGATATCGGTTCCACCTCAAGAAAAAATGCCGAAGAGCTTGTTTCGGTTGGTGATTTTGGTGTTTTAGAGGGGGAATTTATTCTTTGCGGCGACAATATGCTTTCAAAGGCACTTGATGACCGTGTAGGCTGCGCCGTTCTAATTAAGCTTATACAAGATGTATCAAAATATGATTTTTATGCCACCTTTACAGTACAAGAGGAGCTTGGTTGCCGTGGCGCTAAAACCGCCACATTTGCTATAAAGCCTGATTTTGCCATTGTTTTAGAAGGTACTACGGCCGCCGATATAGAGGGAATCCCCTTTGAAAAATCGGTTTGCTCTTTAGGGGGCGGCGTTGCAGTATCCTTTATGGATAACGGCACTATGTACGACCGTAGCCTTTATAACGCCGCTATAAACAGCGGTATTCCTGCACAAACAAAGCGGGCCGTTGCGGGCGCTAACAACTCGGCCGCTATTCATTTATCGGGTGAGGGTGTACGCACTATTGCCTTATCAGTTCCCTGCCGATATATACACTCTCCCTCGAGTGTGGCGAATATCAAGGATGCTGAAAGCAGTCTTTTATTAGCAAAACATTTAATAGAACTTATTGGCGGAGATAAAATTGATTAAACTTATTGATAAACTTCCCGATATAAAAAACAAAAACGCCGCTTATGCTAAAATTTGTTGTCACTTTGCGGCATATAAAGAGTTTTCTAATATCGCTCTTTTTTGGGCGCAATTCGATAACGGAAATAACCCCTGTGCTCTCTTTTCTATGATTGATTCGGTTATGATGCTTTGCTACGATGGTGGCGATATAGATGAGATTACGGAATTCCTAAGAGCGGTCGGCCCTAAGAAGATTTTTACCGATGCCAAAACAGCCTCTAAATTAAACCTTAATATTGAGGTTGCCTGTGCAACTCTTTATCGTGACCCACCATTTTTAGATGAAAATGCTATAGAAAACACATATACGGGAATTGACGCCTTGTACAATACCCTTTCAAAAGGTCTAAACATTGGAAACCGAGAGGCCTTTATAGCCGATATTTCCCATAGAATAAGGCACAATGCTGCCACCTATGTTTCCTCACCATTTTCGGCGGCAGCCATAATTTTCGATGAAAAGTTTGCTATGATTAACGGCATAGCGGTCTTGCCCGAAAAATCGGGTCTGGGGCTCGGAAGTGCCACCCTTAACCGACTTTTAAGCGGTATGAAGAACCGCAGGGTGTTTGTTTGCGCCGAGCAAAAGAATATACCCTTTTATCTAAAAAACGGCTTTGCATTTTATGAAGATGCGGCCTACACAAATACAAACGGAGTGTTTTAATGAATCCCTTTAACATTGATGCTAAATTACTCGAAACGGCAAAAGAGGTACGAAAAGAACTGTCAGAGACCTTTGCCCAAATAGAAGAAATCGCCCGCATAAATCAACAAAAGGTTTTGGCGGCATTTGTAAACCAAGGTGTTAGTGAGTCACACTTTGCCGCATCTACAGGTTATGGATATGATGACCGCGGCCGTGATACCTTGGAGAGAGTTTTTGCCGAATGTGTGGGTGCTGAGGACGCCCTCATTCGTCACAATTTTGTTTCTGGCACACACACGCTCACTGTTGCTCTTTTCGGTCTTTTAAGGCCAAATGATAAAATGCTTTGTCTCACAGGAAAACCCTATGACACCCTTATAGGTGTTTTGGGCATTGATAAACATACCGACGGCTCACTTAAAGATTTCGGCGTTGAATACAACGAGGTGCCTCTAAGTGAAAGCGGTATCCCCGATATAGAGGCAATCAAAACCGCCCTTAAAAACAATAAATACAAACTCGCATATATTCAGCGTTCGAGAGGTTACAGTTTGCGACCGAGCCTTTCGGTTAATCAAATTAAAGAGCTTTGCGATATCGTAAAAGAGGTTTCCCCCGAAACCTACATTATGGTAGATAACTGCTACGGTGAATTTGTAGAGGAACTTGAGCCTTGCTCGGTTGGTGCCGATATTATTGCGGGTTCTCTTATCAAAAATCCCGGCGGTGGTATTGCCCCAACGGGTGGATACATAGCGGGAAAAAGTGAACTTGTTGAAAAGTGTGCCTATCGTTTAACTGCTCCCGGCGTGGGTAGAGAGGTTGGCGCTTCGCTCGGGCATACAAGAGAGCTGTTTATGGGACTTTTTGCTGCGCCCCATACAGTTAGCCAAGCCCTTAAAACTGCAGTTTTTGCTGCAGCACTTTTTGAAAAATTGGGTTTTTCGGTAATACCAAAAGCCGACGAAAAACGAGCCGATATCATACAATCAATTCTTTTGGGTGATGACCAAAGGCTTATTGCTTTTTGTCAGGGACTTCAAAAGGGCTCACCTGTTGATTCCTTTGCCGCCCCCGTACCAGCACCTATGCCTGGATATGACAGTGATGTTATTATGGCTGCAGGTGCCTTTACCCTCGGCGCATCAATCGAACTTTCGGCCGATGCTCCCTTGCGTAAGCCTTTTGCCGTATGGCTTCAGGGCGGTCTTAATTTTGAATCGGGCGAAATCGGTATTTTGTGCGCCGCACAGGAAATTATAAATCGTGGTCTTATTTAGTTGGAGGATATGATGAAAACAGTTTTTGAAGGTGAAATAGTAAATGCCGTTCCTGCCGCAAAGGGACTCATTATTGCCTATATTTGCGACAAGGATATCGAGGCAAACACCGCAACACTTGCATATAAAATGGTAACCTTTGAGGACGGCAAGCTTATAAATGTTCCAAAGAGCCTTTATGAGTTGACTAAATTTGGTCCTAATTACCAGTCGATTTTACCGCTTGTAAATAACCGCTTAACCTGTAAAGCAGTGCTTCTTGGCAACAACAAGGTGTTTTTGTTGGAAAACGACGGCCAAGCCACACTTACCGATGCCGAGGGCGAGCCTGTTTGGAAAGGCAAGCTTGAGCATCGAGGTATGGTGCCAAGCGGAATTGCAATAAGTAGCCGTTCGGTTTGGACCTGTTATAAAGAAAATGCTGTGCTCATGCGCCTTAATCTTGTTACAATGCGTGAGGAACTTCGTATTGGCTCAGGTGCCAATTCCCCCTTCCAAAACCCCACCGACCTATTTATTGACGGCGATGATATATATGTTTGCAACGCCAATAACACGGTTGTAAAGGTCAACCTTAATTCCTATGTAACCGAGGAATATCTTTCCTTTGAACAGCCTTTGCTTCAATATCTAAAAATTGATAATTTTGAATTTGCCGTGCTTAAAAACGGCGTGTATTTAATAGACTAAAAAAACTCCGAATTCTTTTGAATTCGGGGTTTTTATTATTTATAATATTCCGTTTCTATAACGATATGGTGGATTTCTATTTTATGCAATTTTTCACGTATTTCAGCCTTAATTCTTTGATTGGCTTCATAGCTTACACCCTCGGTTATTTTGGCAGTGAGGGTTGCGTAATTCTCAATTCCGTCAAGTGTCCATAAATGGATATGATAAATGTCCTCAACGCCCTCTATTTCCTCAAGCTCAGCCTTTACTTTATCGGGGTCGATGCCCTCGGGTGACTTTTGCAAAAGTATTGAAAAGATTTCTTTCATATGAAAAGCGGCGTGAATAAGAATATAAACCGATATACAAAGCGACATTACAGCATCTATCATAAACCAACCCGTAAATTTGATTACGATACTTCCTATAAGTACAGCCGCCCAGCCGAGCACGTCTTCAAACATATGAAGCGTTAACGCTCTTTCATTTATTCCCTTACCGTTACCCTTTAAGAGTTTTAGCGCAGACAGTCCGTTTATAATAACACCAAATATCGCAAGTATAATCATACCCTCATAGTTTACTTGGCTTGGGTTTAATAATCTCAAAACCGATTTGTAAACAATAACTGCCGAAGCCGACATCAGAACCGTTGAAGTAATTAGCGCTCCCGCAACCGAATAACGCGCATACCCGTAGGTGTATTTATGGTCGGGCTCCTTGCTTGAGCGCACCTCAAAAAGAATAGAAATCGCAATGGAAACAGCGTCCCCTAAATCGTGAAGTGCATCTGATACGATTGAAATACTGTTGGTTAAAATACCGCCAAATAATTCGATTATAGAAAAAGAAACGTTAAGTATAAATGCAAACAACATATTTTTAACCGATTTTTTCATTGTTTTTCTCCCCTAAATGCTCAAAACCTATCGACACTATGTTTTTGATATGATTGTCAGCCAAAAAGTAGTATATCATCTTACCCTCTCGGCGACTTTCAACCAATTTGCCCTCTTTGAGTATTTTCAACTGGTGGGATATGAGTGACTGCTCGCATGACAGCATTTCGGCGATACAACAAACTCCCATCTCGCCCTCCATCAAGCAAAACAAAATTTCCATACGCCTTTTTGATGCAAAGTTTTGATAAAATTTTGCCAAAGCCTCTATTTTTTCACCGCTTGGATATCCCTTTACGGCCTTTTCTATATGTATTTTATGTGAATGTTCCATCAGTTCCTCCGACATATGAAAAATTATTTATATGAAAATTTATTCATATGTTATCACACTTTTTGTCTTTTGTCAATATAAAACCACCCGATATTTTTTAATATCGGGTGGTTTTTGTACTAACCGACTACTAAAAGCCTGTTCGTACTAATCGCTATTTTTTGTATTCATCTTGGGTTCTATCAATTAAATTAAGTGTTTCCAGATACTTAAATGACTCAAACTCATCACCGTGGATATAGCTATAGAAATAATCGTAGTTTCCTACCGTTTTTGTATACATATTTGCGTGGAAGCTCGAAGTCTTTTCTCTTATACCCGTCTTAACTGTTTGGGCATCCATTTTTCTCAAATCGGAAATATAGAGGGAGCGAAGGGTTGCATATTCCTGCCTTGTTATATTGCAGTTGTAGTGTTTTTCGCTTTTTGGAAGCTCACCCGAAATACTGAAATAATCATAATTTTCAGGGAAATAGTGGGTCTCGAAATAATCAGCGTAAGGTCCGCTTATAAAATCGGCAAACTGCTCAGCAAAGAGATATGCAGGGATATAATATCTACGCATTACCTTCTTACCGCCCTTGAGTGAATATTCAAAACGTACAGAGTGATATTCACCGCCATTTATATCATCATCCAATACCTCTACATTTTCCTTGTGCTGTGTTATATCGCTATGGAAATCTATTATATCTTGGATGTCCTCACCTGATACTGTTATTTCCTCAGCACCAAAGCCCACCTGTATCTTTTCAACATTTTGAGTCTTAGGAAGATAATTTTCAATGCCGAAAGCATCTGCCGCAAGTGAAATTGTGATAAGGCTAACCACCAAGATAGCAATTATCGAGGGGATAAATGAAAGCTTGAACTTCTTAAAGCCTCTATTAACGATAGCGTTATAAACCACACCGCAAAGTAGAGCACCTATAATTCCTATAATCCAAAAAGCAGGGTTATAGGTTTCAAGTCCGCCAAAGAAAATCGAGCCTAGCACAAAAAAGCCAAGTGTTGAAATAATCGCCGAAATTACATAAGGCACAAAACCAAAGGCAAAGGCCTCTCCCGCCTTTTCTGATTTTCTTACATTATATACCTTTACAATAATAAAGCTAAGCACAACTATTATAGCAAAAACTATAACTACTCTCGAAAGGGTAAACCACGGTTTTTCGGGATTTTGTAATAGGCTGTTAAGATTTTTAAGAGCATAGCCAAAGGGAGTGCCGTAAACAAAGGCTTTTTCGGTTAATCCGTTGCCCATATAACCGAAAATTAAATTGTTGGCTATCTCATCAAAGGGTAAAACACAAATCGGCAAGCCGATATTTACCACCAACAAGGCCACAATCGCATCAAATACACAGCCCGTTAGCATAATTATAAGCATTGAGAAAAGCAAGCAAAGCGCCATAAAAATAATGGTGAATATAAAGCCCAAAAGCAACATTTTATGGCTTAACTCTACTCTATCCATAAAGCCCACAAAGAAAACTCCGAGATAACCCGCACCAAGCGGAATGAGCGCCGAAACATAGGCGGCACCAAAGCGGGCAAAAAATAGCTGTGAACGAGTGAGCGGAAGTGCGTGATAAACATCCGAGCTTTGCTTATTGAAAAGGAAGTTAAAATTGGTAAACAAAAGCAGTAGTCCCACAGCCGTTGCCGCCATAGCCAAACCGCAAAGTAAATACGGCAAAACATAGATATCAAGTGAATAAGTATAATCTACCCTTAATGTGTTGCGCTCAAAGGCTTTGTTAATCATATTTATAAGATATACGGGAGATACAAGAAGCACAAGCACCGATGAAACCGCCGCTACGGGTAGGTTTTTAGTGAGCGAAAAGCCAAAGAGCTTAAGTGCAACGCTTTTATTCAAAGAGGTTTTCTGCATCATAATTCATAGCCTCCAATTCATACATAAATACTTCTTCAAAGCTCGGGGGAATAGCCTCAACAAACAAGGGGAAAAGACCGTTTATGAAGTTGCTGATTTCCTTTTTTTCTCCCCTCGCCGCAAGATTTACAACCGAGCCGCTTCTCTCGATTTTCAATATATCAAGATTTTCAAAGACCGATAAATCGGGTACTGTATTAAATACAACTTGAAATTTGTGTATGCCGTTTTTAATCGCATCAATGCTATCATTTACAAGCAATTTACCCTCGTGTAAAAGACCTACATTATCACAAAGCTCATCAAGGTCACGAAGATTGTGAGATGCGATAATAGCAGTCATACCATCACTAACGCCCTCGGCAAGCAATGATTTTAACACCTTTCTCATTACAGGGTCCAAGCCGTCAAAGGCCTCATCAAGCAATAAATATTTTGGCATTGTAGAAAGACAAAGCATCAAAGCCGCCTGCCTTTGCATACCCTTTGACATTGTGGATATTCTGGCCTTTCTATCAAGCGGGAAAGTTTTGGAAAGTTTCTCAAAACGCTCAACCGAAAACGAGGGATACATTTTTTTATAAAATGAAGCCATTTCGTTTATATTTGATTGGTGTATAAAAAATGGCGTATCGGGCAAATAGGAAACCTTGGCTTTTAATAAAGCATTATTGTAAGGGGTTTCATTATCTACCGAAACCACGCCTGCATCTGCATAATAAACACCCGATATTAGCCGCATTAGTGTTGATTTGCCCGAGCCGTTTGAACCAACAAGCCCATAAATTGCGCCATCGTTAACAACTAAATTTACATCATTTAAGGCCTTTTTCTCGCCAAATTTTTTGGTGAGCCCTATTGTCTTAATCATTACTTTTCCTCCTTAAAAACAGAATTAAGTGCGGCAATAATCTCATCTTTTTTAACTCCGCAAAGTGCCGCGTTTTTAACCTCTTCAACCACCTTTTCAAGTGCTGAATTCTTAATGCTTTGTTCGCAAGAGTTATTAGTAGCGACAAATGAGCCCTTACCCGAAACGGAATAAATTATCCCCTTTTCTTCGAGAATTGCATAGGCCCTTTGCACCGTATTGGGATTTATGGAAAGCTTCAGCGCCATTGCGCGCACCGAGGGTAAGGCCTCCCCTTCCTTTAGGGCGCCCAAAACCTTAAGGCGTATAACGCTGTTAACTATCTGGTCATAAATCGGAACACCGCTTTTATAATCTATTTGGAACAAATCATCGCCTCCGTTCAAAGTGTATTAGTTCGATTAGTACAGTTATATAATACACCCACCCTTTTTATTTGTCAATAATTATTTTGTGAAAGATAAAAATAAATCTCCCAAACGGCATATAGCGTTTGGGAGATTGTTTCAATTATTAAGTCCGAAGCTTACCGACAAGGCCTTATCGACCATATTCATTGACGGGATATCAAGACTGCCCATTTTTTCTTTAAGTCTTTGCTTATCAATGGTACGTACCTGTTCAAGCAATATAACCGAATCTTTAGCAAGTCCGCAACCGTCAGCGTTTACCCTTATATGTGTGGGCAAACTTGTTTTATCTTGCTGACTTGTAATTGCCGCCGCTATAACTGTGGGGCTATATCGATTACCTATATCGTTTTGAATAATAAGTACCGGTCGTACACCGCCCTGTTCCGAGCCGATTACAGGACTTAAATCGGCATAATAAATATCGCCTCGTTTAACTGTCATTTATATTTCACGCTCCGAATATATTGTCATTTATATCTTTGCCAATTAGTTGGAATTTTAATCACAAAAATAAATTGACTATTACATTGTATGCGTGAATTTTTTATATGCTATTCTTCTTGAGTTCCCTCTTCTTCCGATTTTGGCTCTTCATCGGAAATTACAAAATCTTCGTTAAAGGTCACCTTTTTGTTTTGTGAATCCTCAATGAAATTCAAGAACATATTGCTTTCCTCGGACTCACTTTCGTGTTTCTCACCACCGTGAGTTTGTGGATTACGAGTTTTATAAATGCGTATTGCAGTTATAATAATCAAGGCGATTACAACTAGAATAAGGCTGATACCCGCAATTACAACCGCCTTTTCCTTAGCCTCAAGTGATGCGAAGTTTTCAAAGAGAGTACCGTTTACCTCTTGGGTAGTATTTTTATTCATAGCATCGGTAAACTCTATTGCACGCTGTACCGAAGAATCAGTGGCATCATAACGATAATATCCCTTTATGCCAAGTTCGTTTTCGCCATAGAAAATAAAGAAATCAGCTTTCTTGGTATCGTTATATTTATATCCGTCAACAAGATATCCGCCGAGTTTTTGTGTGGTTGCATAATATCCTACGGGAACTATGTTGCTCTCGGGAGACAAGGCTAAATATTTTTGGTTGCTGGAGGAGAAAATTTTATAAATAGTAAATGTATTTGTTTCTTCATCATAAAGACAGTAGCAACCTGTTGCCTCTTGATTATCAAGGGCATAAACCAAAACCTTTGATGCCGTTGCATTTACAAGAACGGGCATCTCTATGCCGTTAATCACCTTGGTTGAAAATGTAAAGCCTGTGGGAATTTCGATACCTGTATAATCATTTACAATGTATCTTTTTTCGCGGCTTACAAGTATTTCATAAGGATTAACCTCAATATCGGGCTCGGATACAGGCTCATCATTTTTAGCCGCACGGGTTATCGTAATAGTATAAAGTTTTCTAGTTACACCATTAGGTGCGATAACACCGATTTCGCGTAGGTTTTTGCCAACCTTAAGTTTTTGCGAACCGGTTACTTTAAGCACTGCATCTTTTTCGGCAGTAACACAAGAAACAATCAATTGAGTAACCGAATAATCAACATTTACTGTATAATTGTAAATATCGGGGTCAAAGGCGGGTGATAATGTGCCAACCGAAATACCGAGTTTCTTAAGGGTTGCATTTGAAGAAAGCGTGCTACGGTCAACAAGGGTAATACCCACCGAAGCCGACCTTGCGCTTTCGCTGGAGAGATCCGCCGAAACGATTTCGGTTGCCTCAAGTGAAACGCCGGCGCTTCCCGCCTTTAGCACCTTAAACTTAAAGGTGAAACTTACTGCATTTTGACTGCCTGTGGCATCATTATAAACAAATTTATACTTGCCATCTTCTATTTTATTTGCGCCGTCGGCATTAGTAGGTGCCGAAATCACCTGAAAATAGGAAGCATCATATTTGAGATAGCCCATCGCTGAACCGAGTTTACTATGATGGTCACACTTAATTGTGTATGTTACAGTTATTTCCTCGCCTACATATCCCTTTGTGGGAGCCGAAATTGTTGCAGTATCAGCCGATGCTGTTAAAATCGGCAATTGCAACAAAAGGCAGGCCATTAAAGCTAAACATAAAATCAATTTTGCTTTCTTAATCATTTCATTCACCCTATTGTTTTATTTTTTCCATTTCTAATATGTGACGTTGAATAACAAGCAAATCTCTTGATTTTACACCATTATCTCTATTAGCGTCACCTGCTAGCAGGAATTCATCGTTTATTATTTCTATCTCCAAAATGTGCCGTTGCAAAACAAGCAAATCACGCGATGAAATCTTGCCATCACCCGTTACATCGCCGTAAATAACTACGCTGTAACTTAATTTTTGCTCGTTGTTATTGTTATAAACCAAAACTGTATCACCGGTGGCAATATGGCCTGTGGTTTTTTCGTTACCTTGATAGTCCAATATCTTTGCGGTACCGTTCTTAACCGAAAGATTTGAAATAAAGGTTGCTAAATCGGTTTGAGGCTCAACGCCTGAAATGTTTGAATTGTTGATGGTATAATCGCCATCTACTTCAGGCTCAGGTACTATAATGTCGCCTTGCTCTCGGAAGATATTGAGTGTATATGAATAACTATCCCCCGCCGATGAAGCCACATTAACGACAACTGTGTTAAGGCCAACCTCAAGGTTTTTTGAACCTATGCCCGTGATTGTTGCCTGGGGGTCACCCGTTGCCGCTATATTAACCGACTGCGCACTGTAAGGCACGATAACATCATAGTTTTTAGTGTATCGGTTAAAGCCTTGCACGCTCTCACCGTCCACTGTCAAGGCCGACAAATAACAGTTGTTATTTGTGCCGTCAGGCGGAAGGGTTGTTTCGGTTGGCATATTTTTATATACGGGAATATGGAATACCAACGCCGAATCCTTAAAACTATAATAGCCATTATTTAGATGCACGCCCTCATTTTTAGCATCGGCAATATTACTTGCATACTGATGGGTGTGCGGTGAGTGTGAAGTATTTTCGCAAACATTAAAATCTTTATAATAGATTGTTTTTTGCCCTACGCTTATATAACCCCTTGTATACCAATCGGCACCACCTCGAATAGCCAATTCGCGAGTGGTCCAAGGGCGGAGATAGGTGTGGTCCGCACCATTGGTGCCGCCGTTTGCCCACCAAAGACCTCGGGTTGTCGCATCTATACCATTTTCTTTATCTTCAAAAGCGCCTATATTAAAATAGTTGTATATACCGGGATAGGTTGGGTTAGTTCCCGAAATAGTGGCTCCCGAACCATTGGTGCCCTGCTCTTGATGGAAAATAGATACCATCGCAAAGGGACTCATATTAAATTCCGCCGCCGCATCGAAAATAACCTGTGCATAGGTCTTTTCGGGATTATCGGGTAATGTACCTTCCATAAAGGTGCCCTTAACGGCCTGCTCGATATATTCAAGTTTGTTTTTCTCGGCATCGTAGGATAAATCGGCAAACTGGAAAATATTTATTTCATCGAGGAAATTCCTTGGGTCCATATAATAAGCAATAGTTCTCGGTGCCGCTGCAACCCACGATGAACCATCAAGACCCGACCACACACCATTATCCCAATCGTAAGCATTTTCTTGCATACTCTTTAAGGAATTATCCCATGAGGTATGCACTGTTTTTTTGCCAAGTTCACTTTGAGCAGTTACAGATTCGTTCCAATCAAGACCGGTATGGTCGGCATAAAATATCCAAGCGGGAAAAAGGACATGGATAATACGCAATTTAACCTTATAATCTTCGGGGAAATTTTGCGAGGTAAGCCAAGCTTCAAATTCGGGGTCCTCGGTATAACTTGCGGTGATTTTCACCCTACCGCTATACACATATCCACTTTTTGAATAGTCAGAGCCATACTCTGCCTTGTACCATATATCCCCATCGCCATCCTTTTGGTCGGCAATTAGGCGCACCGTAGTGCCTTCCACCAATGTATCAAGCTTAACACTTGTAGTATTATCGGGGTCGGCCTCGTGCCCCGTAGTTCCGGGAAGTGACCACACCTGTGCTTGTTCTCTAATTATTACAGCCATAACGGGATAAGCCATAGCCCTCGCCTTTAGATTAAGGGGCAATATTATAAGCACCAAAGAGAGCGCAAAACAAACAATGCTTTTATATATCTTTTTTTGATGCATCGTATTTCCCCTTTCTAAATATATAATATAAATGAGTAATCATATAGACAATTCATATTTATTATAAAATTTTTTAAGTCTTATGTCAACCCAAAAGAGTAATATACCAAAATTTAGAGCCAACCTTTCGGTTGGCTCATTAAAAATTACTGTTTAATTTCAGGAAGTGATGCAGCTGCTACCGACTGTCCTACACGGCGGCTCTTTTCATCAGGGATATGCAATTCGCACTTCTCGGCTAATTCGGGGAACTCGCCTTTGAGTACTTCATTGGCTTTATTAAGAATAATAACGCCGCCCTCTCCCGAGGTAACACGACCCATGATAAGAACATGCTTAATATCATAGAAAAGGCTATAATATGCAATTGCATAACCAAAATAAACACCGATTGTTTCATAAATTGCCACAGCGCGGGGGTCGTTTTCAGCCATAAGGCCTTGAACTACCTTAAGTTTCTCGGCAGGAGAAAGCGCCTCATCAAGTTCTATACCTGCAGCAGGGGCAAGTTTAATAACTGCATCTTGTGAGAAATATTTAACACCGCAGCCATAGTCGCCCGACCACTCGTCAACCATTGCATCCTTGCAATAATCAACAGGCACAAAAGCCAACTCGTTGAGCCAACCTGTAATGTTGCCTGAAGCATCAACATAACCGCCTGCCTCACTTGTACCCATAGCGATACCAAGCACGCTATCGTCCTCTAAATCCATAGCGCCTGCAAGAGCAGTTACATCGCCATCGTTTGCAACCTCAAGCGGAACATCGCCGAATTCCTTGGCGATATCAATATACATTGTCTTAACTCGCTTCTCAAATTCATCCTTTGGAACCTTGATAAAGAGAGAGGCAACCATTATTTTGTTATCTACATAAACGCCTGCGCTCGATACACCAATTGCATCAACACGGGGCATATGTGCAGCAGCGGCCTTCATAGCCGATAAAATTCCGTCATACTGATATTGAGGGTCAGCATTAAGTTTGGGGAACCAAACAACCTCTTCGGAGAATACGCTTTCGCCATTGATAACGGCGCTTACCTTACGGTCAGAACCGCCGGCATCAAAGCCGATACGACAACCGTCAAGATGGCGGCCGATAGGTGTTGCTGACTCATAAGTTTTGGGGGCATCCTCAATTGCTCTATACTCACATACAAATTCCTTTTCGTAAACGCCACCCATAAAGTCATTATCAAAAGCACGGCTACCATCCTTTGCATAAGCGGCGGCAATGCCTTCATAAATCTTTTTGCTGCCTGCAATAATAATCTTATAACCGCCACGAACCCAAAGCAAAGATTTAACGATACGCTCAATCATATTGAGGTTTTCCTCATCCTTGCCTGTTCCCTCGGGGTAAACTGTTGTTTCGAAGGTTGAAATAAAGCCGTTGTTTCTCTCGATGCCTATAACAAGGCGCTCGCCGTTTGCGGCCTTTGCACCCTTTACAAACTCACGATACTCAACCGACATTGGTCTAAATTGGGGGTCAAGTTTAGCACTAAATTTCATATTTAATTTCTCCTCCTATGATGGTTTTTACAATATTGAAATCACTATCAGTAATTATAATATCCGCATCCTTGCCTGCCTCGAGCGAGCCTTTTCTATCGGCTACACCGATTGCGCGTGCAGGATTAAGACTGGCGGCCGCAACAACTTTCCAGAAAGGAAGCGTTGTATTATCTCTCACGTTTTTAACTGCATTATTAAGACGAAGCACGCTGCCAGCAATAGTTCCGTCAGCCAAAAGGCACTTGATACCATTAACAGATACTGCCTGACCGCCTAAATCATACTCACCATCAGGCATACCGCCTGCACGGATACAATCGGTAATAAGAACAAGATTATCTCCCTTTATTCTTGCAATAAGCTCAAAAAGGCCTTTATGTATATGGAATGTATCGGCAATAAGCTCGGTTGTAACTTCACCTAATAGTGCCGCACCTACAACACCGGGATTGCGATGGTTTAATGCAGTTTGTGCATTAAATAAATGGGTAATATTTGTGGCACCTGCCTCAATACCCGCCTTTGCTTCCTCAAAGGAAGCATTAGTGTGTCCAATAGAAATTACAACGGGGCAATTCTCGATTACCTTTTTAATGCCCTCGGGTGCACCCTCCATTTCAGGAGCAACGGTTGCCAATTTAATAATATCGGCATTTTTTATGATAAACTCGGGGTCAATCGGTTTGATATGTTCCTCGGCTTGAGCGCCTTTTTTGCTTGGGTTAATAAAGGGACCTTCAAGGTTAACGCCAAGAATTTCAGCACCCTTCCAATCCTTGCACTCCTTTTTTGCAGTGCGTACTGTATCAAGCGCTTTGTTGATTTGCTCCATAGACACAGTCATAGTAGTGGGACACCAAGCGGTTACGCCGTTTTTGGCAACACCCTCCGACATAATTTTAATGCCCTCTAAACTACCATCAGAAGCATCTTCACCTAAATATCCGTGGCAGTGAATGTCCACAAGACCGGGTGAAACAAAACCACCCTTGGCATCATAAACTATGGCGCCCTCGGGAATTTCTTCGGGTGATGTAATGCCGATGATTTTTTCATCAAAGGCCAAGGCTTGACCCTCTAAAATACCATCGGGCAAAATAATTTTACCGTTTATTATGTATTTCATAAATGCACCTCCGCAAAATGACAGATATTATCCATATTTATTATATCATATTACACTAATTGTTC
>JAZRZR010000004.1:0-53633 GCA_045601525.1 Acutalibacteraceae bacterium | reverse complement strand
GTTTGCATCAACAAGGCAATCTCTTTATAGTTAGGAACAAACATATGTTGACAGTTCTTACATTCATAATACCCTGTCTCTACCTTAAATTTAAGAGCAATAATGCAAGGAATTATAAATAGTATAACAGACGCGATTATCAAAAAGTCTTGAAATCCACATCTAGGGATAAGGAGTGATATTAAAGTCATCAGACAAATAAGTGCTGCCAGGCTGGTTGCGACAATCACATAAGCGGAATGCCGCAGTCGTTTATGATATCTTTCCTCATTTTTTGCCATCTGAAAAATCAGTTCATTTAATTGTTCATCCTTCTGTTCCATATCAATCATCTCCCCACATAATAATTCATTTACATTTATTCCAAGAATATAACAAAGGTCGAGCATAATATCGGAATCGGGCATTGCTTTGCCTGTCTCCCATTTTGATATAGCTCTGTCGGTGATATTCAATTTTTCTGCCAACTGTGCTTGTGTAAGATTTTTCTTTTTTCTGCACTCGGCAATAAACTTTCCTATTTTGATCTGGTCCATAGGCGACCTCCTTTCGCTTTAATTATAGGCTCCTTTTAAGAAAAATAACACGAACTAATGGTTGAAAGGGGAGAAAATCAACCATTAGTAGAGTGAAAATTGAACGTCAGATTGGAATTTATCGGTTAGTTGTATTATAGCACAACTTGACTAACAAAGAAAGAGAATATTAAAAACACCCGCAGTTTTTTAAAAAACTGCGGGTGTTTTTGTGTCGTGTTGTACTGTCCTTAACGGTACGCCTCATATCGTGCTTCTTTTGTTTTATTGTGGGAATTCGGCTATGGTGTAGCCAAGTAGCCTAAGTTCATCTATGGCTTGTCCTAATACAGCGGTGTTAGTATTTGATACAGCGTGCAAAAGATAAAGGGCGCCAGGGTGTGAGCGTGAAAGGATGGTGTTTAGGGCTTCGGCTTCACTTGGTTGTTCGGCGGTTAGCCAATCTCTATAAGCAAAGCTCCAATAAACCGATTTATATCCTAACTCGTTAAGCATTGCCAAGACCTGTTCGTTGCTTTCACCCATTGGGAAACGGAAAAGTTTCATTTCGTAGTTATACTTTTCTAGCATATAGTTGTGCAACTTCATAAGGTCATCATAACATTTGGCGATCGGCTCGGTCCCGTAGGAAAAATGAGCCGATGAGTGATTGCCTACGATATGTCCCTCATCAATCATACGCTGAACAAAAGCGGGGTTGTCACGAACATACGAATATGTTACAAAGAAAACGGCCTTGACATTTTTCTCCCTTAATGTGTCGAGGATAGCGGCTGTATTATTGTTGTATTCGTATCCCTCATCAAAGGTAAGATATATGTTTTGGCTTTCGGGCATTATGTAGTAAGCCCCGTATTTGCCGTTTTTATTTTGCCAACTAACAGGGGCAGAGGGTCTAACCCCTTGTGCCGCAATACCCGGACCCCAACCCGATGATGTGCGGGGCAAATCTTTAATTTTAGCCCATACGCTATCGGGGATATTACCCTTAGTGATATCGGTGTTTGTAGTGGGAGTAGGTGTGGAAGATGAACTGCTTGAAGCCGAAACAACGTTCTCAACACTGCTCTCGCTTTGGATAGAACTACTGCTTTGCGGTTCTAAGGAGCCCGTGTCACTCGCTAATGATTGTGTCGGCTCGGAAGAGGGGGCGGTGTCAATCGTTTTGTCCTTGATTTTCGGTAGAAAAGCAATACAAATCACAAGCAAAACTGCCAAGACTGCCAAAACCGTAATTATATTTTTCTTTTTCACCGCTTTTTTCTCCTTTTAACCTGTCCTTTCGGGGCAGGTTTTTTGGTTGGCGCATTATCGGCAACAAGACAATCTTTGCCCGTGCCTATTAAATCATACCTTTTAATAGATTTTAGTGCGGATAACACAAGTTGTCGGTTCTCGGGCAAAAAATACTGAAGCAAAGCTCGTTGCTGCGCCTTTTCCTTTGGTGTTCTCGGCACATAAATTTCCTTCATTGTATTAGGGTCTAACCCCGTATAAAACATACAGGTGGAAATGGTACCGGGGGTGGGGTAGAAGTCCTGCACCTGTTCGGGATGAAGTCCCTCTTTTTTAAGAAAAACGGCAAGCTCAACAGCATCCTTAATGGTGCTGCCGGGGTGCGAGGACATAAGATAAGGCACTAAAAACTGTTTTTTATTGGCACTTTTTGTGAGCTCATAAAATCGCTTCTTGAAACGATTATATGTGTCAATGCTCGGTTTGCCCATAAGGCCTAAAACATTGGAACTGCAATGCTCGGGTGCTACCTTCAACTGACCGCTTATATGGTGTTTCACAAGCTCCTTGAAAAAAGTCTCGTCCTTGTCGGCCATTAAGTAATCAAATCTGATACCCGAGCGAATAAATACCTTTTTGATGCCCTTGATTTCACGGATTTTTCTAAGCAATTCGATATAATCGCTGTGGTCCACCTTGAGAGCGGGACAAGGTGAGGGGGCTAAGCATTTTCTTGTGTCGCAAAGGCCTGCCTTTAACTGCTTTTCACAAGAGGGCGCACGGAAATTAGCGGTGGGACCGCCTACATCGTGGATATATCCCTTAAAGTCGGGCATTTTGGCAAGCTTTTCTGCCTCGGATATAACCGAAGCATGACTGCGCACCGAAATTTGCCTTCCTTGATGGTAGGCGATAGAACAAAAATTGCATGCGCCAAAGCAACCTCGGTTATGGATAATAGAAAACTTAACCTCTTCAATAGCAGGCACACCACCAAGCGCTTCATAACTTGGGTGGTAATTTCTTTCAAAGGGTAGGGCGTAAACCTTGTCCATTTCATCGGTTTCAAGGGGCGGCATCGGCGGATTTTGAACAACGATAAAACCGCCGTGTCTTTGTATAACGGCCTTGCCGCGTACGGCATCGTGTTGGTCGTGTTGAATTTTGCAGGCGATGGCATACTGTTTTTTACCGCCATCACTTCTTTGTGAGACCAATTCAAAGGAGGGACACTCCTTGGCTGGCATATATTGGTAATCCTTAGTTGGTATTTTATAACAGGTGCCAAGTATATCGGTAAGAGCACGAATATCCTCACCGTTTTTAAGGCGCTCGGCTATTTCCACACAGTGCTTTTCACCCATACCGTACATAAGCAAATCGGCACCGCTATCTAATAGAATTGAGGGCTTAACCTCATCATCCCAGTAATCATAATGTGCAAAACGGCGTAAAGAGGCTTCAATACCGCCTATTGCAATCGGAACATCACCAAATATTCGGCGAAGCGCTCGGCAATAAACAGTTACCGCACGGTCGGGGCGCTTGCCGGCCTTACCGCCGGGAGTATAGGCATCGTCACTACGGCGTTTTTTAGCTGCAGTATAGTGCGCCACCATACTGTCAATATTTCCGCCGTTAACAAAAAAGGCAAGTCGGGGTTTTCCGAAAACAGTATAATCTTCATCCTTTGTTGGTTGTGAAATAATGCAAACATTAAAGCCTGCAGCCTCTAAAACACGGCCTATTACGGCTGTGCCAAAGCTCGGGTGGTCAACATAAGCGTCCCCCGTAACGATTATTATATCGGGTTCATTAAAACCCTTTGAAAGCATTTCTTCGCGTGAAAGTGGTAGAAAAGCCATTTTTGCACCTCTTTTCCCCTCAATTTTACCATAAACTACAGATATATTCAAATAATATTTTATTGGGGCTTGGCATATAATTTTTTTGGAAGGTGAGTAATATGCAACAAGAAAAAAAGATGCTGCCGCCAGAGCTTCAAATTCTTTTGCTTCAGTTTTCGGCAGTGGCAATAATTTTTATAAGCATAACGGTAATTAAATTCTTTGGGCATAACCTTTTTGAAGATATAAAAAATTGGTATCAAATAAATTTTTGCACAGATACAAGCATAAATGAGGTTATTTCAAGTGAAAAAAACACCCAAACAACCGTTTCGCTGCCCGTTCCCGAAAGCAATGAGGTCACCGAAGAAATTATAAGCGAGCAGGTAGTACCCACCCTTGCCACAACCGTCATAAAACTTGAAAATACATCAGATACAAATTCAATGTGCTTGCCCCTTGAAAATTACCAAATAAGCTCACCTTTTTCTTCTCGTATAAACCCCGTTACAAAGAAATGGGAAAAACATAAGGGCATAGACCTTTCAGCAAATAAAGGCGAGCCCATCTATGCTGCACTTACAGGTATGGTTGAAACTGTAAAAAACAGTTCAAGTTATGGCAAATGCATAATAATAAATCACGGCAACGGCCTAAAAACCCTCTACGCACATTGTAGTGCCATCTATAAAAATCAGGGTGAAAGTGTAATTAAGGGCGAAAAAATAGCGGCGGTTGGAAATACTGGTCAGTCAACACGGCCTCATTTGCATTTTGAGGTAATACAAAACGGAGAATACATAAATCCCGAATGGGTAATGAATTGGTAAAATTATGAGAATTAAAATCAAAGACACCGAAATTAAAATAACCGTGCTTTTTATGGGGCTTTTGTTGCTGCTTTTGTTGTTTGATAAAAGCGGTTACATATTGCCTTGCATTTTTGCCGTGGTTATTCATGAAACAGGACATCTGATTCCAATGCTAATACTGAATTCAGCCCCAAAGGAAATAAATTTAATACCGGGCAGCGTTCAAATCGTAAGGAAAATTGAGGCAAAACCGAAAAACGAAATAATGATATCATTGTCAGGCCCGATATTAAGCCTCTTAAGCTTTTTGATTTGCTATGTAATTTTTATATTTTCAAAAAATGAAGTTTTTCTTACCTTTGCAGTTATAAATTTGCTCTACGGAGTATTTAATCTTTTGCCTCTTAAAAAGCTTGATGGTGGTGAGATTTTAAGACTCATATTAGAAACAAAGCTACAAAGTAATCGAGTAAATATCATTATGAATATATTAAGCCTTGTTCTTTCAGTCCTAACCTTATTTGCGGCCGTAACACTCTGCTTTAAGGGCAACTGTAATTTTTCACTCTTTATACTCGGCATTTACTTTTTGCTATCGGTTTTGGTCAAATTATAGTTGCAAGCAGAACTGTTTTATTGTATTATATAATATAGTTTTATTATAAGTTTTGTCTTGGGGTTATTATATGGATACTGAAAAGCTTGAACAACTTCTTCTAACGGTGCAAAAGCCGGGTAGATATTCGGGCGGAGAAATGAATAGTATTATAAAGGATAAATCGGCAGTTGATGTTCGGTTTGCTTTTTGTTTTCCGGATACTTATGAAATAGGTATGTCGCACCTTGGTATGAAAATCCTTTATTCACAGTTTAATAAAAGGGAAGATGTGTGGTGCGAGCGAGTTTTTGCGCCTTGGATAGATTTTGAGGAGAAAATGAGGGAGAACAATATTCCTTTATTTGCCCTTGAAAGTAGGGACCCCGTTAAAGACTTTGATATAATTGGTTTTACATTACAGTATGAGCTTTCATATACAAATGTTGTAAATATGCTTTCTCTTGCAGGTGTTCCGCTAAGGAGCAAGGATAGAAAAACACTTGCACCCTTGGTGGTCGCGGGCGGACCTTGCGCTTGTAATCCCGAGCCGCTTGCCGATTTTATTGATATTTTCTTTTTGGGCGAGGGCGAAGAGGTAGATTTAGAGTTAATTGACCTTTACAAAAAGTACGGTAAAAATGGGGACAAGCAGGCTTTTCTTAAGGAAGCGGCGCAAATTGAGGGTGTTTATGTTCCATCACTTTACGATATATCCTACAATGAAGATGGCACAATCAAAGAGATAAGTCCTAAAGATAATGCACCAAAAACTATTAAAAAGCGTATAATCAAGGACCTTGATAATGTTTATTATCCTGAGAATTTTGTTGTGCCGTATATTGAGGTGGTTCACGATAGGGCGGTTCAGGAAATATTCAGAGGCTGTATCAGAGGTTGCCGCTTTTGTCAGGCAGGCTTTATTTATCGTCCCGTGCGTGAAAAAAGCCCTGAGGTTGTATTAAAACAGGCGCAAGCCCTTTGTGAAAATACAGGCTATGATGAAATATCACTTTCATCACTCAGTACGAGCGATTACACTAAAATTGAGCCCTTGCTTAACGATATGCTTGATTGGTCTAAAAAGGAAAAAATTAGTCTTTCCTTGCCCTCACTTCGTATTGACAATTTCTCGGATGAGTTGCTTGAAAAAATCAATTATATTCGTAAAAGCGGTCTCACATTTGCGCCCGAAGCAGGCACACAAAGGCTTCGCGATGTAATAAATAAAAATGTTACCGAGCAAGAGATTTTATCGACCTGCCGTATGGCATTTGAGGGCGGCTACACCTCGGTTAAACTTTATTTTATGCTTGGCCTTCCAACCGAAACTGATGAAGATTTGGTTGGCATTACCGAACTTGGTCAACGCATTGTAAATGAATTTTATGCTATGCCCAATAGACCAAAGGGCAAATCGGTAAATGTTTCGATAAGCGTTTCAACCTTTGTCCCAAAACCCTTTACTCCGTTTCAGTTCGAACCTCAAATCACCATTGATGAAATGCGTAGAAGGCAGCAGGTGCTTCGTGGCAGCCTAACCACCAAAAAGATATCATTAAGCTGGCACGAATCAAAGGTAAGCTTTTTAGAGGGTGTATTTGCCAGGGGAGATAGAAGGCTCTCAGCAGTTATTGAAGCGGCACTTAAAAAGGGTTGCCGTTTTGATGGTTGGGATGAGTGCTTCGATATAGATAAATGGCTTGAGGCATTTAGTGAAATAGGCGTGGACCCCGAGTTTTACGCAAACCGCCAAAGAAGTTTTGATGAAATCTTGCCTTGGGACCACCTTGATTATGCGGTTAATAAGGACTTTTTAATAAAGGAAAACCAACTTGCTCACGGTGCTACAACTACACCAAACTGTCGCCAAAAATGTTCAAATTGCGGTGCGGCTTGTTATAAAGGAGGGGTATGCATTGAAAAGCGTTAGGGTTTTTTATAAAAAGCGAGACCGCTTAAAATTCATATCACACCTTGATATGAATAGGTTTATGACAAGGTTGCTTCGTCGTACCGATATCCCGTATTGGTACACCGAGGGTTTCAACAGTCACTTGTATTTGAACTTTGCTTTGCCCTTATCATTGGGCTTTGAGAGTGACTATGAGATATTAGATTTCAAAATAACCGAGGATAACTATCCGCTTGATTTAATAAAGGAAAAATTGAGTGCCGTAGCACCCGATTATGTAGAAATTATTAAGGTGGCTGAACCTTGGCTTAAAACTTCGGAAATAGCATTTGCCCGTTTCTTGATTGCCTTTTCGGATAATGGCGCATTGGCGCCCACTCTAAAACAGGCACTCGAAAGCGGTGAAATAACCACCCAAAAGAAAAACAAAAAGGGTGTTATTAAAGAGGTTAATTTAAGCGAGGCAAAAAGGGAGTTTTCCATAGAAGAAGAGAGCCACACTACATTGAATATAGTTTTGAGTGCGGGTAGTTCTCAAAACATCAACCCCGTGCTTTTGCTTGATGCAATTAAAGAAAAATATGGTGTGAGCATAGATAATTATTCGATAAAGCGCACCGCCGTTTATGATGCAAACGGGAATTTGTTTGAATAAGAGAGGAGGGAATATATGAGCGACCAAAAATACAACGATGAATTTTTTGAACAATATGCACAAAAATATATTCCTTCCGAGAAAACACCGCCTATAAAGATCGTCGAGGACAACCCCCCACCAAAGAAAAAGAAGAAAAAGGGTAGAGGCTTTGCGGCATTTTTGGCGGTTATATTGGTGCTGGCAGTAGCGGCAGGCACAGTATTTGTGTTATCACTTTTCGATAAAGTCGATATAAAGTCGGATTTATCAGGCGAAAATACCGATGCCCCTGTAGAGTCGGTGCCCGAGGTTAAACTGTTTAAGCTTTTCAGTGATGAAAACACCCGTGCATTGACTACCGAAATCAGAAGCGAGTACGCCGTTTTGGTAGATGCAAAAACGGGTAGAATAGTTGCTCAAAAATCAGCCGATACAGTAATATATCCCGCTTCAATGACAAAGGTTTTAACCTTGCTGACGGCAGTTGAAATGATTGAAAATCTTGAAGATACATATACCGTTAAGTTTGATGATATACACCCCGGCTATGTAGAGGGTGCCTCGATGGCGGGCTTTGCCGAAAACGAGGTTGTAACAATAAAGGATTTGCTTTACGGTACAGTTTTGCCGTCGGGCGCGGATGCAACTGCGGCGCTTGCCTCTTACCTTACGGGAAGCGAATCGGCCTTTGCACCATATATGAACCAAAAAGCAAAGGAACTCGGCATTGAAACGGCTAATTATGTAAACACAAGTGGTTTACATAATGCAAATCATTATTGCACAGTTAAAGATATAGCCATTATTATGAAAGCGGCTATGGATAACCCAATTTGCAAAGAAATCCTTTCCACATATCAATACACAACAAGCATAACGCCCGAACATCCCGAAGGCATTTTGCTTACAAGCACGCTTTTTAGTCGTATGTATGGCACCGAGCCCGAGGTTGCAACCATAACTGCGGGCAAAACAGGCTTTACAAACGAAGCGGGTAACTGTATAGTGAGCTACGGTGTATCGGTTACGGGAAATGAGTATATTTTCGTAACCTCAAAGGCGGCGGGCGCTTGGCCCAGTGTTTTTGACCATATAAATACATATAAAAACTTTACGGAATAACTTTGCTGTACTGATTTTGGTACTGCAGAGCCGTTATAATAAATATAAAAGGCTCATATTATTACTGAAAAACAGTTTGGAGAATAATATGAGCCTTATTAAAAAGATAGCCTTAATTTTAGTTTCATTTCTTTTGATTTTCATAGGTTTGACGCCTTTTGTTTTCAAGGGGCAAAATAACAAGCGAGCAAATTCAAACTCGGATAAAGCGGTAATTATAATTGATGCCGGTCACGGCGGGTTTGATGGTGGCGCTGTGGCGGGGGACGGAACGGTTGAAAAGGATATCAACCTTAATATTTCACTTTGTTTAAGCGAATTGTTGGCCTTTAATGGCTATGATGTTGTGCTTACAAGAAACAGTGATACAGGCACCGAGGACGATGCTTCAAAACCAATTCAAACCCGAAAGGTTAGCGACCTTAAAAACAGACTTGCACTTATGAACAAATATGACGATGCCATATTTGTTAGTATACATCTTAATAAGTTTAACTCAGCGGCCGCCAAGGGCGCACAGGTGTTTTATGCGCCAAAAAACAGTGATAGCGCTCGTCTTGGTCAGTCGGTACAAACGGCGGTTAAAAGTCTTTTACAACCCGACAATGAACGGCTTATCAAAAAAGCGACCAAAAGCACATATCTTTTGTATAATGCCGAAATTCCCGCAGTAATCGTGGAGTGCGGTTTTTTAAGCAATGCAGCCGAACTTAAACTATTAAAGAACGAAGAATATCAACGGCAAATGGCCTTTGCTGTGTATTCAGGTATAAACGAATATTTTAACGGAGAGAAGTAAAAATGGCAGGAAAAATAAAAACGGCCTTTGTTTGCTCTAATTGTGGGTATGAGAGTGCAAAATGGGCAGGTAAATGTCCCGCTTGTAATGAGTGGAATACTTTGGAGGAGCAAATTATAACACAAAAAGCAGCACCTACATTTTCACCCGTTACAAAGTTTGCCGAAGCAAAACGCCTTGGAGAAATTCCCCTTAAGGATGAGCACCGCCTTATCACAAATATTACGGAACTTGATAGGGTATTAGGCGGCGGAATAGTGAAGGGCTCGGTGGTGCTTTTAAGCGGTGACCCCGGTATTGGTAAATCAACCATACTTTTGCAAATTTGCAACGCCTTAAGCAGTCTTAAAATACTCTATGTTTCGGGAGAAGAATCGGCAGTTCAAATCAAATTGCGTGCTCAAAGACTTGCGGTAGAAAACAATAACCTTTTGGTTATGGGAGAAACCGATACTGCGGCGGTTTGCGAATATATACGCCAAATTAATCCCGATATAGTAATGATAGATTCAATACAAACTATGAATATTCCCGAACTTTCAGCAAATTCGGGTAGTATAGTTCAGGTAAGGGAATCGGCAAAGTTGTTGCTAAACACGGCAAAGAGCCTTGATATACCGCTTTTCCTTGTCGGCCACGTAAATAAGGGCGGTGACATTGCGGGCCCTAAGGTGCTTGAGCATATTGTTGATACCGTTTTGTATTTTGAGGGTGAAAAGGAACAGTCTTACCGTGTTTTGCGTGCCATTAAAAACCGTTTTGGCTCAACTAACGAAATCGGTGTTTTTGAAATGAGCGATAATGGTCTTAATGAGGTAGAAAACCCGTCGGCGATGCTGCTTTCGGGAAGAAGCAAAAATGTTTCGGGCGATGCGGTCACCTGTGTGATAGAGGGTACAAGACCAATACTTGCCGAGGTGCAAGCCCTTGTTACAACTACGGGTTTTGGCAATCCAAGGCGTATGTCAACAGGTTTTGATTATAATCGCCTTAATCTTATCCTCGCAGTTTTGGAGAAAAGACAGGGCCTCTATTTTTCAAATCTTGATGCTTATGTAAATATTGTAGGTGGTCTTCGCCTTGAGGAACCTGCCGCCGATTTGGCGGTCGCCTTGTCCCTTGTTTCTTCTTTGAGAGATACACCAATTGACGATGAAACAATATGCTTTGGCGAGATTGGTCTTTCGGGCGAGATACGCTCGGTATCACGTATAGCACAGCGAATTGCTGAGGCTCAACGATTAGGCTTCACAAAATGCATAGTGCCTAAAAGCGCAATTTCAAAACTACCAAAGGACTTAACAATAGAGGTCATAGGGGTTAGAAATTTAGCTGAGGCAATAAAACTAATATAAAAAAACGGGTCGTTACGACCCGTTTTTATTTTACTGTTTTTTAAGTTTTTTATAGGTGCTTATACCAAGCTTTGTAATTTCATCACAGGCAAACGATATAATTGTCAAAATAATAATTGGCCAAGCCGAAGCAATAGCGGTAAATCCGAAAATTGCTTTAAGTGGGGTTAAAAGCAACACTAAAATTACTGCGATAGATGCGCCTGCTGTTATAAATAGGTTGCGAGCCTTTAATATGTTGCTAAATATAAGCAACTTATCGCTAAATGAGGTGAGCAACCTTAAAATTTGCGATATGCATAAAACAGCAAAGGCAACTGATTGACCGCTTCCGTTTTTCTCACCAATTCCAAAAGCAATAATTGTAATTGTGCAAAGTGAAATTGCATTTATTGCAATGCGAATAACCGATTCAAGAGAAAATAATGAGTTCTTTCCGTTAGGCATTTTAGAGGGAGCGGGAGAGGTGCCAAGGGATAAGCAGGGGAGCGCATCACTTAAAAGATTAAGGAGTAATATTTGCGATGCCGCAAGGAGCGGTTTGCCAAATATAAGGGAACCGGCAAATACTGCAAGCAATTCGCCAAAATTGCAGCTTAGCAAATAATGAATAACCTTTTTAATGTTTATAAAGATGCTTTTTGCAGTTTTAACAAGTCCTGCAACAGCTGTGTAATCATATTTTGAAATTACTATATCACTTGCGTTTTTAGCAACATCGGTTGCCGTATCAGAAAGCGCAATACCAATATCGGCCTTTCTGAGTATCGGTGCATCATCGACCGTACTGCCTGTAACCGCAACCGTTTCATTGTTGTGCTGAAGCGCTCTTATAATTCGGTAGCGCTCATTCGGAGTAATTCGTGCAAACACCGAATAGTTGCCGATTTGTCTGTCAAGTTCCTCATCGGTCATTGCGGCTATTTCCTCACCGCTTATGGCAGACATGCTGTCAGGTAAAATGCCAAGACGTCTCGCAAGCGCCTTTGCTGTAAGAATATGGTCGCCCGTAATCATTATTGTACGGATACCGCTTTTTTTACAGTCGTAAACAGTATCAACACATTGTTTTGAGGGTTGGTCCTCAAAACCGATAAGACCCGCAAAGGTGAGGGAACATTCCAATTCTTCGGCAGTTGGGAAAACGGGCGGAGAATCAATAAGTTTGTATCCTACTGCTATAACCCTTAAGGCATCGTTGGCAAGCTCCTCGGTCTTTTTAATTATCTCCTCACCGTTTGCCAAAGGACATAAGGGAATAAGGCTTTCAGGTGCACCCTTTACAATAACAAAGCACTTTCCGCCAACCATATTTACGCTTGTGATTAGCCGACGGTTACTGTCAAAGGGCAGGGAGGTGATGGTGGGGTACATATTTACAGCCTCATCATTTCCAACACCATCATATTTTTTACAAATTTCACTGAGGGCTAAATCGGTAGAGTCCTTAGTAAGACGGGAAGCCGAATCATCATACTGTACGGCATTTCCGCAAATCATACCAAGCTTTAGTAAAAGCATTGCGCTTTTTGTGGGTGTAGTGTCTGTCAGGTCAAGCATTTCTTCACCATCGTAAACCATCTTAACACTCATTTTATCGGTTGTAAATATACCCGTTTTGTCGGCGCATATAACCGAAATATTACTCAATTTTTCAAGTGAAATTGGGTTGTTGATTAAAATACCCTTGTTTTGTAATGCTTTAAGTGAATAACCGATTATAATCGCTATTGTAGCGGCAAGGGTTTCGGGCAAGGCCGCTATGAATAACGCCGCAGCTTCAGCAAAGGTCTTAGCAATGAGAGATAAAAAGCTTTGCTCAGTTCTATTTACATTGAATATAATCACAAGCAAAAAGGTGAGCGCACAAATTGCCAAAATAGCTGTTAAGGCGTATTTGGTAACAAGCGAAGCAGTTTTCTGATAGGAAAAGGAAGGATTGTCATCAATATTAGAAAGTGTGCGAGCCCTCTCGATTTCGGTGTCTTCGCCCGTATCGGTCACGATGGCTTTCGCCCAACCGTGCATAACTGTGCACTCGGCAAATACCATATTGCTTCTAAGGGCAATTTCGGTAATATCCTCAAAAAGAGTATTGGCATCTTTTTTAACATCAACTGTTTCACCTGTTAAGGCGTACTCATCACAGCGGAAATTAACCGATTCAATAAGGCGGGCATCACAGGGGATACAGTCGCCCTCTTTAAGTATAATAATGTCGCCTCGCACCAAGCGGTTTATGGGAATTTGCATTTCCTTACCGCTGCGCAATACGCAGGCGCTGTGCATAGTGTCATATTTAATTTTTTGCAGTATTTTTTCGCAGCGGAATTCCTGCCAACTGTTCCAAAAAACATCAAGCAAGGTAATAACAATGATTACAATACTTGATATCCAAAGCTTAACGGGGGTGGAAAGACCCACCACCGCTAAAAGAATGGCCGCAACAAGCATTACAATGAAGAAAGGCTTGTTTAACTGCTTTTTGAAAAAGTTTATATAACTGGGTTTATCGGCATCATCGTTTTGCGTTTGCAAAAAAATAGCATCGGCAGTTTCTTGCGGCAAGCCCTCATTAGCCTGAACCTTAAAAAAGTCAAGCACCTGTTGGGCTTCTGCATTATGCCAAATCATAAAACAATCACTCCTAAACGCGACTTACTAAAACAATAATACTATATATTGGCAAAATAATCAATAATTTATTGGAGTGACAAAAATGTTCACAAAAAATACTTTATTTTTTTTTGTTTTATGATATAATTAAAAAGATTAAGGAGTTATGATAATGGATTGGACTGAAATTTCTATTGAAACCGCAGTTGCCGATAGCGAGGCGGTTGCTGATATATGCAATATGGCCGATGTAGGCGGTGTGTATATTGAGGACTATTCTGATTTAGAAGAGGGCGCTTGGGAGATAGCGCATATCGACCTTATTGATGAAGCTCTTATAAACAAGGATAGAACAAAGGCAATAGTGCATTGCTATATATCCGAGGAAAATAATGCCCAAGAAAGCCTACAATTTATCACCGAACGCCTTAATGCAACAAAAATCGCTTATAAATGCCAAAGCATTGGTGTTAATGATGCCGATTGGGCTGATAATTGGAAGAACTTTTTTAAGGTTACCGAAATCGGAGAAAGGCTTGTTATTTGTCCAAGTTGGGAAACGTATGATAATAAACAGTCTAAAACCGTTTTGAAGATTGACCCGGGTGCTGCCTTTGGCACAGGCACCCACGCCACAACCTCGCTTTGTTTGGGGTTGTTAGAAAAGTATGTAGAAAAAGGCTCGTCGGTCTTGGATATCGGTTCGGGTAGCGGTATTTTGAGTATAGCATCGGTTTTATTGGGAGCCGAAAGGGCGGACGGTGTGGATATTGACCCCACTGCAGTTAAGGTTGCCAAAGAAAATGCCGAGCTTAACGGCGTTGATAAATCGGTTAATTATATAGTGGGCGACCTTGCTGATAAAATCTCAGGTAAATACAATGTTGTATGCGCCAATATTGTTGCGGATATCATTATAAAGCTTAACGCCAACATCAAAAAATATATGGAAAAGGACGCAGTTTATATCACCTCGGGTATTATAGATATACGCGAAAAGGATGTTCTGGAAAGTTTTGAAAAGTGCGGCCTTGTAATTGTCGATGCACTAAGAAAAGAAAATTGGTGCGCCTTTGCATTAAAGCTTAAGGAGGAAGCCGATGCTTGAATTTGAAGAACAACGCTTAAAACTTCAAGGCTATACAGCCGAATTGGCCGACCTTAAAGATGCAATTGGATATAACGACCTTATAAGTGAGATAACACAGCTTGAAGAACAGGCTGCGGCTGATGGCTTTTGGGATAATGTTGAGGCTTCCCAAAAAATTCTTCAAAAGACCTCTCAACTAAAGGATAAGGTTGCGGCTTATGATAATTTAACAACCGCTTATGATGATGCCATAACACTTATCGAGCTCGCTGATGAGGAAGAGGACCTTTCTCTTTTAGATGAGGTTAACAGTCTTGTAGAGGACTTTGTAAAAAACCTTGAGGAGCAAAGGCTTCAAACCTTGCTTTCGGGTGAATATGATAGCAACAATGCAATTCTTACCTTCCACGCAGGTGCTGGAGGCACAGAGGCACAGGATTGGAACGAAATGCTTGTGCGTATGTACACCCGCTGGGCAGAGCGCCATAATTTCAAGGCCAAAACCCTTGATTTTCTTGATGGTGATGAGGCGGGTCTTAAAAGTGCAGTTATACTTATAGAGGGTATAAACGCTTATGGCTATCTTAAAAGCGAATCGGGCGTTCATCGCCTTGTGCGTGTTTCTCCTTTTGATTCTTCGGGTAGAAGACACACATCATTTGCTTCTTTAGAGGTTATGCCCGAAATCAGTGATGATACAACGGTTGAAATTAATCCCGAGGACCTTAAGGTTGACACCTACCGTTCTGGCGGTGCAGGCGGTCAGCACGTAAATAAGACGGAATCTGCTATAAGAATTACCCATATTCCTACGGGAATAGTTGTTGCTTGTCAAAATGAGCGTAGCCAACACCAAAACCGAGAGGTTGCTATGAAGATGCTTAAATCAAAGCTCATCGAGATTAAGGAGCGAGAGCATCTTGATAAGATAGAGGATATTAAGGGCGTTCAAAAAGAAATTGCTTGGGGCTCGCAAATACGCTCCTATGTGTTTATGCCCTACACCTTGGCTAAAGACCATCGCACAGGCTTTGAATCGGGAAACATAAACGCCGTTATTGACGGAGATATTGATGGTTTTATCAATGCATATCTTAAGGCTGCTTCTTTGGGGCAGTTAGATAAATAAAAAATGCAGTAATTATTTATTGCAGGGGAGAAAATTATGAAAAAATTATTAGCACTTATCCTTACCGTAGCGCTTTTTATCACAGCCTTTGCAGCCTGTGGTGAAAAGGAAGAAAAAATCTATGATTACAATATGGATGAGTATGTTTCACTTGGCAAATACTTAGGTATTGAGATTGATACCAAGAGCGAAACCTTTTTGAATTATTATAAGTCACAGTATGAAGCCGATATCAATTCTGCAGGCGCTACCGAACAACTTAAAGAGGGAACCTGTCAGAAGGGCGATTTGGTAAACATTACTTATTCGGGCAAAAAGGATGCTGACGGAACCATTTTCACAGGGGATACCTCGGCCGAAAATAACGATGGTAAGGAAAGTTATGACCTTAACCTTGGTTCAGGTGAGTTTATTGCAGGATTTGAAGACCAGCTTATCGGCAAAAAGGTTGGCTCTACTGTTTATGTAAAGGTAACCTTCCCGAGTGATTATCAGGAAGAAAGCATGCGTAGTGTAGCGGCTACATTTACTGTTACAATCAACTATATAAGCTCTATTCCCGAACTCACCGATGCCGTTGCAGTTAAACTCGGTTATAATGATAAAGCCGCGTATGAGGCTGACCTTGCTGATTACATTAAGCAAACAATGATTCTTGATGCTATTCTTTCGGCTCCTGATTTTGCAATAATCAAGTATCCTGAAACCGAAAAGGCTCGTTACGATACAATGTATAATGATTATATTGCTTATGCTGAAGAGCAGGCTAAAACCTATAACTCGCAGTATGGCACAGCAATCGATGCCGCAACTATGCTTTATTACCTTACCGGTATGGACCAAACAGGTCTTAGAAGCTATTGCGATGAAGCCTTAAAACTTGAAATGATTATGTACTCAATCTTTAGAAAAGAAAATCTTTCTTTTACCCAAGAGGAGTATGATATTTTCGTTAAAAACCTTGCCAACTCACAAAACACAACCGTTGAGGAAATTCAAAAGCAAGGTAAAGCCACAATCGAGCCGCAGCTTGTAAGACAAAAGGTTATAGAGCATTTGCTCAGCAAGGCTGTTATAAAATAATGGAACTTAAGACTGTTCTTCTTTCAAACTTTTCAGAGAAAGATTACGAAGGAATATACAATAGTCTTCCCGAAAGCGAAAAAAAGCGCATCGCTCAAAGCGGTGCGCTTTTTAGAAAAGGAAGTCTTGCGGCGAGATACCTTTTAAGTGAAATAACGGGAAGAAATGACATTATATATAATGAAAAGGGCAAGCCTTATTTTAAGAGTGGCCCCAATTTTAGTATTTCTCATACAAAAGATATGGCGGCTGTTGCAGTTTCGGGGAAAAGAATTGGCGTAGATATAGAAGAAATACGCCGATATAACGAAAAACTTGTTAGGCGGCATTTTAATAGCCAAGAAGCCGAATATATAAATTGTGATGATGTTCGGTTTACGGTTTGTTGGACATTAAAAGAAGCGATACTAAAAGCAACAGGGTGGGGAATGGCGGCATTGGATAAAATAACCCTCGATTTTAATGAGGGAAGGCCTAATTGCAAGCAATTAAAATGCAATTTGCACACTGAAATCAAAAAAGATTATGTAGTTTCGGTTTGTGAAATAGAATAAACGGGTATATTCAGTTTAGAGCATAATGTTTTATGCGGTCTGAATATGCCCGTTTTTGCTTAAAATATAAAAAATATGTGGTTTTTTGAAAAAAATTCCAAAAAGCCCTTGACTTAGCAAAAAAAGTGCAATATAATAGTAAATTATCGATGATGGGTTAATATGCGCCTAATTCGGCTTTTTGTTAAAAAAAGAGGTCGCAAAAGAAGGCTTTTTCCCCGTCTTTAAGAAATATAAAAATACAGGAAAACTGTATAATTTTTAGAGGAGTGAAGGTAAACCTATGGAACAAACAGCAATGGTAAAGCCTGTTCAACTGGGTAAGAACACTCGTATGAGCTTTTCGAAGATTGATGAAGTTATCGATATGCCTAACCTCATCGAAGTTCAGAAAGATTCATACAAATGGTTTGTTGAGGAAGGCTTGAAGGAAGTTTTCAATGAGATGTCGTCAATAACCGACTATACGGGTAATCTCGTATTGGATTTTATTGACTATCGCTTTGAAACCACTCCAAAGTATAGTATTACGGAATGCAAGTCCCGTGATACAACATACGCCGTTCCGCTTAAGGTAACAGCTCGCTTGTTCAACAAAGAAACAGGCGAAATTAAGGAAAGCGAAGTCTTTATGGGTGATTTCCCCTTAATGACCGAAGCTGGCACCTTCGTTATCAATGGTGCTGAGCGTGCAATAGTTTCTCAGTTGGTTCGTTCTCCCGGCGTTTATTTCGATTTCAAGGTAGATGAGAAAACAGGTAAGCAACTTTTCAATTCTACAATTATTCCGAATCGCGGCGCTTGGCTCGAGTACGAAACCGATATGAACGATGTTGTATATGTGCGCATCGATAAAAATCGTAAACTCCCCATCACAACCTTCATTCGTGCACTTGGTGTAAATTCTAATGAAGAAATCCGCCAACTTATCGGTGATGATGAAAAGTTAAACGCAACCTTTGATAAGGATACAACCGCAACCGTTGAGGATGCTCTTATTGAGGTTTATAAGAAACTTCGTCCGGGCGAGCCTGCAACTGTTGAAGGCGCTCAAACATATTTGGCTCAACTTTTCTTTGATGCTCACCGTTATGACCTTTCAAGAGTTGGCCGTTATAAATACAATAAGAAACTTGCAATTGCAGGCCGTATTGTAGGCAAGACACTTTCTCGTCCCGTAGCCGATGCTATGACTGGTGAAATCATTGCCGAAGAGGGCACACAGGTAGATAAGGCTCTTGCTGCTCAAATTCAAAAGGCAGGCGTTAACAGAGTTTATATTGATCTTGTTGATAGCGATAATAAAAAGCGCGAGGTTATGGTGCTTTCAAACGGTATGGTTGATATTAAGGACTATATCGATTTTGATGTTGCTGACCTTGGCGTTAACGAAGAGGTTTCCTTTGCGGTTCTTAAGGAAATTCTTGAAAATAACAATGGCGAAGAAGAAATCAGAGAGGCAATTAAGATTAAGATTGATGAGCTTATACCCAAGCACATCGTTGTCGATGATATTTTTGCCACAATCAACTATTTCTTCCAACTTAACTACGGCGTTGGCTGTGTCGATGATATCGACCACTTGGGCAACCGTCGTATCCGCTCGGTAGGCGAACTTTTACAAAACCAATTCCGCATCGGCTTTAGCCGTATGGAAAGGGTAGTAAGAGACAAGATGACAATGCAGGCTCAGGATGTTGAAACCATCACACCTCAGTCACTTGTTAATATTAGACCTATCGTTGCAGCAATTAAGGAATTCTTTGGTTCTTCACCTCTTTCACAGTTTATGGACCAAACAAACCCCTTGTCTGAGCTTACACATAAGCGTCGTTTGTCGGCGTTGGGCCCCGGCGGTTTGTCGAGAGACCGTGCATCTTTCGAGGTTCGTGACGTTCACTATACCCATTATGGTCGTATGTGTCCTATCGAAACCCCTGAAGGTCCTAACATCGGTCTTATTTCCTACCTTGCTACATTTGCAAAAATAAATGAATATGGTTTCATTGAAACACCTTTCCGTAAGGTTGATAAAGCAACCGGTAAGGTGCTTGATGAGGTTATATATGTAACTGCTGATGAGGAAGACGAGTATATCGTTGCTCAGGCTAACGAGCCGCTTACAAGCGATGGCAAGTTTGCCAACGCAAGAGTAAACGCTCGTTTCCAAGACCGCTTCCTTGAAATAGAGGCTTCACAGGTTGACCTTATGGATGTATCGCCTAAGATGGTTGTATCTGTTGCTACCGCAATGATACCCTTCCTTGAGAACGACGATACTAACCGTGCCTTGATGGGTTCAAACATGCAGAAGCAGGCTGTTCCGCTTCTCGTAACCGAGAGTCCTATTGTTGCAACAGGTATGGAGTATAAGGCAGCGGTTGATTCGGGCGTTGTTGTGCTCGCCAAGCGTGCAGGTACAGTTTCGGCTGTTTCGGCTGAACGCATTGAAATTAAGGTTAAGGGCGGCGAGGTTGATGAGTATCCGCTTATCAAGTTCTTGCGTTCTAACCACGGCACCTGTATTAACCAAAAGCCTATCGTAACAGTAGGCCAAAAGGTAGCAGAGGGCGAGGTAATCGCCGATGGTCCTGCTACAAATAATGGTGAAATCAGTCTTGGTCGTAACGCTCTTATCGGCTTTATGACCTGGGAAGGCTATAACTACGAGGACGCTGTTTTAATCAACGAAAAACTCGTAAAAGAAGATATGTACACCTCTATTCATATTGAGGAATATGAGATTGAGGCAAGAGATACTAAACTTGGACCCGAGGAAATCACTCGCGATATTCCTAACGTTGGCGAAGATGCGCTTAAAGACCTTGACGAGCGTGGTATTATCCGCATCGGTGCTGAGGTTACCGCAGGCTCAATTCTCGTTGGTAAGGTAACACCTAAGGGTGAAACCGAGCTTACTGCCGAGGAAAGACTTTTGCGTGCCATCTTTGGTGAGAAGGCTCGTGAGGTTAGAGATACTTCCTTGCGTGTTCCCCATGGTGCTTATGGTACAATCGTTGATGTTAAGGTGTTCTCTCGTGAAAACGCTTCGGAATTAAGCCCCGGCGTTAACCTCGTTGTTCGTTGTTATATTGCTCAAAAGCGTAAGATTTCAGTCGGCGATAAGATGGCTGGTCGTCACGGTAATAAGGGCGTGGTTTCACGCATTTTGCCGAGCGAGGATATGCCTTTCTTGCCCGATGGTACACCGCTTGATATCGTGCTCAACCCCTTGGGCGTACCTTCTCGTATGAATATCGGTCAGGTGCTTGAGGTTCACTTGGGTTATGCCGCTAAGGCACTCGGTTGGAAGATTTGCACACCTGTATTTGATGGTGCTCATGAGTCGGATATCCGTGAATGCTTTAGAATGGCAGGTATGTCTGAGGATGGTAAGGTTCAACTTTATGATGGACGCACCGGTGAGCCTTTCGATAATCGTGTAACAGTAGGTTATATGTATTACCTTAAATTGCATCACCTCGTTGATGATAAGATTCACGCCCGTTCAACAGGCCCTTACTCACTCGTAACACAACAGCCGCTCGGTGGTAAAGCACAGTTTGGTGGTCAGCGTTTCGGTGAAATGGAAGTTTGGGCACTTGAAGCATACGGTGCAGCTTACACCTTGCAAGAAATCTTGACTGTTAAGTCTGATGATGTTGTAGGACGTGTTAAGACATACGAATCTATCGTTAAGGGACTTAATGTTCCTAAGGCAGGCGTTCCCGAATCGTTTAAGGTTCTTATTAAGGAACTTCAGTCTTTGGGCCTTGATGTTAAGGTTCTTGACCATGATAATGAGGAAATTGACCTTAAGCAAAGCTTTGAGGAAGATGATGATTTGGGTCTTGTTCCGGCTGACTATGAGCCTGTATTTGAGGAAGAATTAGTTGACGATGGACACGAAGGCTTCACACTTCAGGATGAAAACGGCGAGGATATCGTTGATAACGCCGAAGAAGAACTTTATTAAGGAGGATAAGACAGATGAATGGTATTGAATTTGAATCAATCAAGATTGGCTTAGCCTCTCCTGAACGCATTAGAAGTTGGTCACAGGGTGAAATCACAAAACCCGAGACCATTAACTACCGTACCCTTAAACCCGAACCCGGCGGTCTTTTCTGCGAAAGAATTTTTGGACCAACTAAGGATTGGGAATGCCATTGCGGTAAGTATAAAAGAATTAGATATAAGGGCAAAATATGCGAGCGTTGCGGCGTTGAGGTAACTCGTGCAAAGGTTCGCCGTGAACGTATGGGTACCATTGAATTGGCAGCCCCTGTATCTCACATTTGGTACTTCAAAACTATTCCCTCACGAATGGGATTAGTTCTTGATGTATCACCTAAAGCACTTGAGCAGGTTCTTTATTTCTCACAATATATTGTAATCGACCCGGGCGATACACCTCTTGAGAAGAAGCAACTCTTAACCGAAAAGCTTTATCAGGAAATGCGTGAAAAGTACGAGGACGATTTCAGAGCAGGTATGGGCGCCGAGGCAATTAAAGAATTGCTTGAGGAAATCGACCTTGATAAGACCTGTACTGAACTTCGTGAGGAACTTGAAACCGCAAGCGGTCAAAAGAGGGTACGCCTCTTTAAGCGCCTTGAGGTTCTTGAGGCCTTCCGTGCTTCAGGAAATCGTCCTGAGTGGATGATTCTCGATGTAATTCCGGTAATTCCTCCGGATTTGCGTCCTATGGTTCAGCTTGATGGCGGACGTTTCGCTACAAGCGACCTTAATGACCTTTACAGACGTGTTATTAACCGTAACAACCGTCTTAAGAAACTTCTTGAACTCAGAGCACCTGATATTATCGTTAGAAACGAAAAAAGAATGCTCCAAGAGGCTGTTGATGCTCTTATTGATAATGGCCGCCGCGGTAAGCCCGTAACAGGTCCTAACAATAGAGCGCTTAAGTCACTTTCAGATATGCTTAAGGGTAAGCAAGGCCGTTTCCGCCAAAACTTGCTCGGTAAGCGTGTTGACTATTCAGGTCGTTCGGTTATCGTTGTAGGTCCTGAACTTAAGATGTATCAGTGCGGTTTGCCTAAGGAAATGGCACTCGAGCTCTTTAAGCCCTTTGTTATGAAGCGCCTTGTTGAAACCAAGGTTGCTACAAATATTAAGTCGGCTCGTAAAATGGTTGATAGAGCTTCAACTGAAATTTGGGATGCTCTCGAAACAGTTATTAAGGAACATCCGGTGCTTCTAAACCGTGCTCCCACACTTCATAGACTTGGTATTCAAGCCTTTGAACCGGTTTTGGTAGAGGGTAAGGCACTTAAACTTCACCCGCTTGCTTGTACTGCTTATAATGCCGACTTTGACGGGGACCAGATGGCTGTTCACGTACCGCTTTCGGCAGAGGCTCAAGCAGAGGCACGCTTCCTTATGCTTTGCGCTAATAACCTTTTGAAGCCTTCGGACGGTAAGCCGGTTGCAGTTCCTACACAGGATATGGTTCTCGGTTCATACTACCTTACACTTGTTAAGGCTAACGAGCCCGGTACAAATAAGGCCTTCCGCAATAAAGAGGAAGCCATTATGGCTTATAATGATGGTGTTGTTGGCCTTCATGCTCCTATCCGTGTTCGCATTGAAAAGGATGGTGCATCAAAACTGGTTTGGTGTACAGTAGGCTTCCTTATATTTAATGAATCTATTCCTCAAGATTTAGGTTTCGTTAATAGAAATGATAGCGAACACGCATTTGACCTTGAGTGGTGCTTTGAACTTAAGGACCCCACCAAGAATTTTGTTGAATCTAATGATGATATTATTCAGAAAAAGGTTGGCAAAAAGCAACTTGGTAAAATTATTGACCGTTGTATTGCAGTTCACGGTACAAGCGAATCCGCAATTGTGCTTGATAATGTAAAGGCAACAGGCTTTAAGTTCTCAACAAAGGGTGCTGTTACAGTAGCGGTTACCGATGCAGTTATCCCTGAAATGAAGAAAGAGATTATCGCAAAGGCTGAAGCTGATATTGATAGCGTTAACAAAAAGTATAGACGCGGTATTATCAGTGATGAAGAGCGTAGTAATCTTGTGATTAAGATTTGGAACCAAGCAACAGAGGATGTTGCTGATGCACTTAAGGGTAACCTTGATGAGTTTAACCCCATCTTTATGATGGCTGACTCGGGCGCCCGTGGTTCTATGAGCCAGATTAGACAGCTTGCAGGTATGCGCGGACTTATCGCCAACACCGCAGGTAAGGTTATTGAGGTTCCGATTCGTGCTAACTACCGTGAAGGCCTTAACGTACTTGAGTACTTTATTTCCTCACGTGGTGCTCGTAAGGGTCTTGCTGATACAGCGCTTCGTACTGCTGACTCGGGTTATCTTACCCGTCGTCTTGTTGACGTAGCACAGGATGTTATCATTTGTGAAGATGATTGCGGTACAACTACAGGTCTTGTAGTTTCTGATATCAAGGATGGCAACCACGTTCTTGAAACACTTGAAGAGCGTCTTATCGGCCGTTACCTCCTTAATGATTTCGTTGATGAGGCAACAGGCGAGGTTATTGCAACTAACGATAAAATGCTTACTGAAGATGATGCCAAACGCATCGTGGCAACAGGTGTTAAAGAGGTTACAATCCGTTCAATTCTTACCTGTCACTCACATCACGGTGTATGTAGAAAGTGCTATGGTGCTAACCTTGCAACAGGCAAGGCAGTTACAAAGGGCGAAGCAGTTGGTATTATTGCTGCTCAGTCTATCGGTGAGCCTGGTACACAGCTCACGATGAGAACCTTCCATACAGGTGGTATCGCAAGTACAGAAGATATTACACAAGGTTTGCCTCGTGTTGAAGAACTATTTGAGGCTCGTCGTCCGAAGCGTTGCGGTCTTATCGCTAAGATTAGCGGTACAGCTCGTATTGTTCAGGAAAAGAAGAGCACCGTTGTTGTTATCAATAACAAGGAAACTCTCGAAGAAGAAAAGGTTATTATTCCTTACGGCATCAATCCTCTTATTAAGGATGGCGATTTTGTAGAAGCAGGTCAGTCGCTCATTTCGGGTGCTAAATATCCGCAGGATATACTCGAGGCTTTGGGTGCACAGGCAGTTCAAGAATATATCATTGCCGAAATCCAAAACGCATATCGTACACAGGGTGTTGATATTAACGATAAGCACATCGAAATCATTATCCGTCAGATGATGAGAAAATATGTTGTTACCAACCCCGGTTCAACACAGTTGTTGCTTAACACCAAGTATGAATATGCAGAGCTTGATGTTGCAAACAAGGAAATCGAAGCAAGAATTGCAGCAGGGGAGGAGGGCCTCACACTCGCTGAGTATAAGCCCACCTTGCTCGGTATTACTAAGGCTTCTCTTGCTACTGATTCATTCCTTTCAGCCGCTTCCTTCCAGGAAACAACAAGAGTCCTCACCGATGCCGCAATCAAAGGCAAGGTTGACCCCTTGTTTGGTCTTAAGGAAAATGTTATTATCGGTAAACTCGTACCCGCAGGTACAGGTATGCGTCGTGATGATGCAGAAGAAAAATCTTATATCGAAGATTATGCCGAAAATAGCGTAGAAATCGAATAATTTTCTAAAATAACACCAATTTTGACTATTGACAAAGGTTGAAATTGGTGTTATTATTATGTAGTATGCGGAATATTGCGTATTTTGCATATAATATATGTCAAGGAGGTGCGATATGCCAACCTTTAACCAGTTAGTTCGTAGCGGACGTGAAACTGTTGAGAAGAAGGCCAAGGCTCCCGCTCTACTCAAGGGTTATAACTCTATGAAGAGATTGCCTACTGACCATGATTCTCCTCAAAAGCGTGGCGTTTGTACAGCGGTTAAGACTTCTACCCCGAAAAAGCCTAACTCGGCTCTTCGTAAAATTGCCAGAGTTCGTCTTTCAAACGGCATTGAAGTTTCTGCATATATCCCCGGTATCGGTCATAACTTGCAGGAACACAGCGTTGTTTTAATTCGTGGTGGTCGTGTTAAGGACTTGCCTGGTGTGCGTTATCACATTATTAGAGGTACCCTCGATGCTCAGGGCGTTGCTCAGAGAATGCAGGGTCGTTCTAAGTACGGTGCTAAACGTCCAAAATCAGGTGCCGCAAAATAGTTCATCATTAAAGACGAAATATCTCTGCTGCAAAACACAAGCAGCGGCGTTTAATATATATTTTACGCCTTGCTTGGTGCTACGGGAAGTTTTGTCACTCGAGTACCTATGATATCATCAAATATGAAGGAGGGAAGAAAAGTGCCAAGAAGAGGCTTTATTGCAAAACGCGATGTTTTGCCGGACCCGATATACAATTCAAAAATCGTTACACGCCTCATCAACAATGTTATGTTGGACGGTAAGAAAGGTGTAGCTCAAAAGATTGTATATGGTGCTTTCGATATTATAAGTGAAAAGACAGGAAACAATCCTATCGAGGTTTTCGAGCAGGCCATGGAAAATGTAATGCCCCAGCTCGAAGTAAAGGCTGTTCGTAAGGGCGGCGCAACTTATCAGGTTCCTTTCGAGGTTCGCCCCGAAAGAAAGCAAACTTTGGGTCTTCGTTGGTTGACAACCTATAGCCGCAATCGCTCCGAGAGAACAATGAAGGAGCGTCTTGCAGGTGAAATTCTTGATGCCGTAAACGGTATCGGCGGTGCAGCCAAGAAGCGCGAAGATACACACAAGATGGCAGAAGCCAACAAGGCTTTCGCTCACTACAGATGGTAGTCTTATACCAATATATTTAACGGAGGTTAACAATGTCAAGAAAAGTATCGCTTGAAATGACAAGAAATATTGGTATAATGGCCCACATTGATGCAGGTAAAACAACAACTACCGAGCGTATTTTGTTCTACACCGGTATCAACCATAAAATAGGCGAAACCCACGATGGTTCCGCAACTATGGACTGGATGGAGCAGGAGCAGGAGAGAGGTATCACAATTACCTCTGCTGCAACAACTTGCTTCTGGAAGGACCACCGTATCAATATTATTGACACCCCCGGACACGTTGACTTTACAGTAGAAGTTCAGCGTTCCTTGCGTGTACTTGACGGTTCAGTTACCGTTTTGTGCGCAAAAGGCGGTGTTGAGCCACAGTCTGAAACCGTATGGCATCAGGCTGACGAATATCGCGTACCCCGTATGATTTATGTTAATAAAATGGACATTATGGGTGCCGATTTCTATCGTGTTCTCGGTATGATTAAGGACCGTTTCAACTGCAATGCAGTTCCGATTCAGCTTCCTATCGGCTCTGAGGATACATTTAAGGGTATCATTGACCTTGTAAACAATGAAGCAGAAATTTATTATGACGATTTGGGTAAAGATGTAAGAAAAGAACCCATTCCGGACGATATGAAGGAACTTGCCGAGAAATACCGTACCGAGCTTATTGAGGCTATTGTTGAGCACGATGATGAGCTTATGGAGAAGTATTTTGAGGGTGAGGAGCCCACAGTTGAGCAGATGAAGAAAATCATCCGTCAGGCTACTATTGATAATGATATGGTACCTGTTTGCTGCGGTACTTCCTATCGTAACAAGGGTGTACAACCCTTGCTTGATGCAATCGTAGATTATATGCCTGCTCCGACAGATATCGAAGCTATTAAAGGCATCAATCCCGATACTGAGGAAGAGGAAATCCGTCGTTCATCCGATGATGAGCCCTTCTCAGCTCTCGCATTCAAAATTGCTACCGACCCCTTTGTTGGTAAAATTTGTTATTTCCGTGTTTATTCCGGTACCGTTGCAGCAGGTTCATCTGTTTACAACTCGGTTAAGGATAATAGGGAAAGAATGGGCCGCATCCTTCAGATGCACGCCAACCATAGAGAAGACCTTGACATTTGCTATTCAGGCGATATCGCTGCAGCAGTAGGTCTTAAGAACACCACAACAGGTGATACACTCTGTGATGAGAAACATCCTGTAATTCTTGAGTCTATGAAGTTCCCGGATCCTGTTATCCGTGTAGCTGTTGAATCAAAGACCAAGGGTGGTCAGGAAAAAATGGGTATTGCTCTCGCAAAGCTTGCTGAAGAAGACCCCACCTTTAAGTTCTATACTGATGAGGAAACAGGTCAGACCATTATCGCAGGTATGGGTGAGCTTCACCTTGAAATTATCGTTGACCGTTTGCTTCGTGAGTTTAAGGTTGAAGCAAACGTAGGTGCACCTCAGGTTGCTTATAAAGAGACAATTCGTGATTTTGTTGACCACGAAACTAAGTATAAGCGTCAGTCTGGTGGTTCCGGTCAATACGGTCACGTTAAGATTAAGCTTGAGCCTAACGAATCAGGCAAGGGATACGAGTTTATCAATGCTGTTACAGGCGGCTCGATTCCGAAAGAGTTTATCGGACCTGTTGATGCAGGTATCCAAGGTGCGTTACACTCAGGTGTTCTCGCAGGCTATCCTGTTGTTGACGTTAAGGTTACACTTTATGATGGTTCATACCATGAGGTTGACTCTTCTGAAATGGCGTTTAAGATTGCCGGTTCTATGGCATTCAAAGAGGCTGCAAGAAAGGCTAACCCCGTTCTCCTTGAGCCTATTATGAAGGTTGCTGTTATTGTTCCCGATGATTACTTCGGTTCTGTACAGGGTGACCTTATTGCTCGCCGTGGCGAAATTCTCGGTTTTGAGGATAGAGGCGGCTTAAAGCAAATTAATGCTCACGTTCCGCTTTCCGATATGTTCGGTTACGCTACCGACCTTCGTTCTAAAACACAAGGCCGTGGTCAATACGTAATGGAACCCGACGGTTATAAGGCAGTTCCGAAGAGCATTTCCGAGAAGATTATCTCTTCAAGGGCAAATAAAGACTAATCTTACCAAATAATGCTTGAAAAATAGTAAAACATTTGGTAGAATATAAAATAAGAAAAATATTTCTTAAAAGTTAAAACTTTTTTTAGGAGGAAATTCACAATGGCAAAGGCTAAATTTGAAAGAACCAAGCCCCACGTAAACATTGGTACCATCGGCCACGTTGACCATGGTAACACCACTCTTACTGCTGCTATCACAAAGTACCTTTCACTCAAAGGTCAGGCACAGTTCGAAGATTATGCAAACATCGATAAGGCTCCCGAGGAGAGAGAGCGTGGTATTACAATTAATACCGCACACGTTGAGTATGAGACAGATTCACGTCACTACGCTCACGTTGACTGCCCCGGACACGCTGACTATGTTAAGAACATGATTACCGGTGCTGCTCAGATGGACGGCGCTATCCTCGTAATCGCTTCTACTGATGGTCCTATGGCTCAAACTAAAGAACACCTTCTCCTTGCTCGTCAGGTAGGCGTTCCTTATATCGTAGTATTCATGAACAAGGTTGACCAGGTTGACGACGAAGAGCTTCTCGAACTCGTTGAGATGGAAATCCGTGAGACTCTTGATACTTATGAGTTCCCCGGCGATGATACACCTATCATCAAGGGCTCTGCTCTTAAGGCTCTCGAAGCTCCCAACGATCCCTCTGATGCAGCTTATGCTCCTATTGCTGAGCTTATGGATGCTGTTGATAGCTACATTCCCACACCTGACCGTATGGCAGACCTTCCCTTCCTTATGCCGGTTGAGGACGTATTCACCATTACTGGTCGTGGTACTGTTGCTACAGGCCGTGTAGAGCGTGGTCAGCTCCGTACTTCTGAAGAAGTAGAAATCGTTGGTATCAATCCTGAAACCAAGAAGACTGTTGTTACAGGTATCGAAATGTTCCGTAAGATTCTTGACTATGCTGAGGCTGGCGATAACATCGGTGCTCTTCTCCGTGGTATCCAGCGTACAGAGATTGAGCGTGGTCAGGTTCTCTGCAAACCCGGTTCAATCAATCCTCATACAAAGTTCAGCGGTCAGGTTTACGTTCTTAATAAGGATGAAGGCGGCCGTCACACACCTTTCTTCAACAACTATCGTCCTCAGTTCTATTTCAGAACTACTGACGTTACAGGTGTTATCTCTCTTCCTGCAGGTACAGAGATGTGCATGCCTGGCGATAACGTAGTTATGGATGTTGAGCTTATCACTCCTATCGCTATCGAAGAAGGTCTTCGTTTCGCTATTCGTGAGGGTGGCCGTACTGTTGGTTCAGGCGTTGTTACCGCTATTAACGAATAATTTATCTTGAAATTTCAGGCAACGGGGAGACCCGTTGCTTGATTTTTTATATAGATTGATATTTTTTTAACAATAAAACCTTAAAAATGGTAAAAAAACTGAAAAACTGTGTTAAAATATTCAAAAAGGCGTTGACATAGAAATTAGGGTGGGGTATAATATTTTCAAATCATTTTTGGAGGTCATTTTTATGGCAAGAGTTTATAATTTTAGTGCAGGTCCCTCAATGTTACCCGAAGAGGTTTTGAAAATTGCTGCTGAGCAAATGTTGGATTATGAGGGAACAGGCGAGTCTGTAATGGAGATGTCTCATCGCTCAAAGGAATATGATGCAATTATCAAACAGGCTGAGGCTGATTTGCGTGAAGTAATGAATATTCCTGATAACTACGAGGTTCTTTTCTTGCAAGGTGGTGCTTCAACACAGTTTGCTATGATACCCTTAAACTTTATGACAAAGAATAAAAAAGCTGATTATGTAATTACAGGTCAGTGGGCTAATAATGCTTATAAAGAGGCCTTAAAGTATGGCAATGCCCGTGCAGTAGCCTCCTCGGCTGATAAGACCTATTCCTATATTCCTAAAGTGGAAAAGGCTGATTTTGATCCTGAGGCTGATTATGTACATATTTGCTTTAACAATACAATTTACGGCACAAAATGGCAAGAAATTCCCGAAACAGGCGATGTTCCGCTTATTGTCGATATTTCTTCTTGTATTTTGTCCGAACCGATTGATGTTTCTAAGTTTGGTATGCTTTATGCAGGCGCTCAAAAGAACGTTGCTCCCGCAGGTCTTACAATTGTTATAGTTCGTAAGGACCTTTTAGGCAATGCCATGGATATTACACCTACAATGCTTAACTATGTTACACATAGTGAGAACGAGTCTATGTTTAACACACCCCCTTGCTATGCAATTTATGTTGCAGGCTTGGTGCTTAAGTGGATTAAAAAACTTGGCGGTCTTGAAAAAATGGCTGAACTCAACAAGAAAAAAGCGGCTCTTTTATACGATTTCCTTGATAACAGCAAGCTCTTTAAGGGCACAGTTGTTAAGGAGGACCGTTCTTTGATGAATGTTCCTTTTATCACCGGAAACGAAGAATTAGATGCTAAATTTGTAAAGGAATCAAAGGCGGCAGGATTTATCAACCTTAAGGGTCACCGTTCGGTAGGCGGAATGCGTGCATCTATTTATAACGCCATGCCTTATGAGGGCGTGGAGGCCTTGGTTGAATTTATGAAGAAATTTGAAAGTGAGAATGCCTAATTATGTACAATATTAAAACATATAATAAGATTTCGGCAGTAGGTGCAGCCGAGCTTGATGCGGCTAAATATACATTAGGAGATAATGTAGAGGCACCTGTTGGGGCTATTGTTCGTTCGGCATCCCTACACGATGAGACTTTCCCCGAAACACTTTTAGCTATTGCACGTGCGGGTGCAGGTACAAATAATATCCCTTGTGAGCGTTGCGCAGAAGACGGTATAGTTGTGTTTAACACTCCTGGTGCTAACGCTAATGCCGTTAAAGAATTAGTAATAGCAGGTCTTTTGCTGGCTTCTCGTAGAGTTATTCCCGCTATTGAGTGGGCAAAAACTCTCAAGGGCAACGGTGCCGAGGTTGGCAAAATGGTTGAAAAGGGAAAGGGCGCTTTTGTAGGCCCCGAAATCAAGGGCAAGAAGCTTGGCGTAATCGGTCTTGGTGCTATTGGTGTTATGGTTGCTAATGCTGCTAATGCGCTTGGTATGAAGGTTTATGGTTACGACCCCTATATTTCAATCAAATCGGCTTGGAGCCTTACACATAACGCAATTTATGTAAGTGACCTTAAGGAAATTTATGCCGAGTGTGATTATATTACAATTCACGTTCCGCTTACTCCCGATACCAAGGGCTTTGTAAATGCCGAAACTATTTCACAAATGAAGGAGCAGGTTCGTATTTTGAACTTTGCCCGTGCTGACCTTGTTAATTCAAATGATATGCTTGCCGCATTAGAATCAGGCAAGGTAGCAGCTTATGTTACCGATTTCCCAACCGATGAAATGCTTGATGTAAACGGTGTTGTTGCAATTCCTCACCTTGGCGCATCTACACCCGAGTCTGAGGATAACTGCGCTAAAATGGCTGCTAAGGAATTGACTGATTATATTGAAAACGGTAATATTGAAAACTCTGTTAATATGCCGGCAATTTCAATGCCGAGAAGCGGCGATAAGAGGGTTTGCGTGATTCATAAAAATATTCCCAATATTTTAACCGCAATTACCTCGGAAGTGGCGGATAATAATATCAACATTGAAAACTTGCTTAATAAGTCGAGAGGCGATTTTGCATATACAATGCTTGATATCGGCCAAGGCGATTATGATGTAATTTCTGCAAAAATAAAAGCGATAGACGGAGTAATTCGCGTAAGAGTAATCTAATACGAATATCAAGGAAGCGTTCATTTTGAACGCTTCCTTTTGTATTTGTATGAATTGTAAATTTTCTTTTTTAGATTGACTTTATTGTTATAATAAGGTAAAATAAAACTGTATAAAATAAGTTAGGAAGTGTGTTAAATTATGCAACCGACCTATAAAAGAGTTTTAATCAAATTAAGCGGCGAAGCACTCGCCGGAAGTAAGGGCACAGGTATTGATTTTGATAAGGTGCTCACAGTTTGCGAAAGCATTAAGAAATGCGTAGATATGGGCGTTCAAGTGGCTTTAGTTGTTGGTGGCGGCAACTTTTGGCGCGGCCGTTCAAGCGGTCAAATGGATAGAACGAGGGCTGACCATATGGGCATGCTCGCAACAGTTATTAACGCCTTAGGCTTAGCTGACGGTCTTGAACAGGTAGGCCTTACAGCACGTGTTGAAACCGCAATCGAAATGCGTCAGATTGCCGAGCCGTATATCAGAAACCGTGCAGTAAGACATTTGGAAAAGGGTAGAGTTGTTGTTTTCGGTTGCGGTACTGGTAATCCCTTCTTCTCAACCGATACTGGTGCGGCACTTCGTGCGGCAGAAATAGGCGCCGATATCATATTCAAGGCAACAAATGTTGACGGTGTGTATGATAGCGACCCCAAGCTTAATCCCAATGCTAAAAAGTTTGATACACTTTCTTATATCGATGTGCTTAATAAGGGACTTCACGTTATGGACAGCACAGCAGCATCACTTTGTATGGATAACAATATTCCAATCTTGGTTTTCAACCTTAATGACCCCGATAATATCGTTCGTGCAATGCAGGGCGAAACAATCGGTACAATAGTTAAATAGGAGGCACTTTATGAACGAATTAATTAAAAACACCGAAGAAAAAATGCTCAAGACCTATGAGGTTCTTGATAGAGACTATAAAGCAGTACGTGTTGGCCGTGCATCACCCGCAGTTCTTGATAGAATTACTGTTGATTATTACGGCACACCTACACCCATTCAGCAAATGGCAGCAGTTTCGGTTCCCGAACCCAGAATGCTCCAGATTCAACCATGGGATGCATCAACCCTTAAGGATATTGAAAAGGCAATTCAGATTTCGGATATCGGCATAAATCCTCAGAATGACGGTCGTATTATTCGCCTTGTTTTCCCGCCTATGACTGAGGAACGCCGTAAGGATGTTGTTAAGGAAGTTCGCAAAATGGCTGAGGATGCCAAGGTCGCAGTTCGCAATACAAGGCGTGATGCTCTTGATAAGCTTAAAAATATGAAGAAGAATTCCGAAATCACCGAAGATGACCAGTCTAACGGCGAAAAGAAAATTCAAAACCTCACTGATAAATATTGTAAAGAGGTTGATGATTTAGCAGTAGCTAAAGAAAAAGAAATTCTCGAAATCTAATTCAAATCCCATCAGGGTATATCCTTGGTGGGATTTTAAGGGTGAAGATATGTTTCTAAAAAAAGAAATTAAATCACAGGTAGTTCCTAAGCATATAGCCATAATAATGGACGGTAACGGTAGATGGGCGAAGAAGCGTGGTCTTCCTCGTACTGCAGGACACGCCGTAGGTGCTAAAACCTTTAAGACAATTGCAAGATACTGCAATAAAATAGGGGTTGAGCACTTAACCGTTTATGCATTTTCAACTGAAAACTGGAAACGTCCGGCTGAAGAGGTTGAAACCATAATGAATATTTTAAGGGACTATCTTAAGGATTCAAAAAATTATATCAAAGAAAATATTATGCTTAAATTCGTGGGGGATAGAAGCGTTTTGCCGGATGATATAAAAGAGTTAATGCAAACCAGTGAGGACGATTCTAAAAATGCAACAGGTCTTTGCTGTCATTTGGCAATTAACTATGGTGGAAGAGATGAAATTGTCCACGCAGTAAGGCGCATTGTAGATGAGGGCATAAAACCTGAGGATATCACCGAGCAAACCATCTCTGAGCGACTTTTTACGGCCGATTATCCCGACCCCGAATTAGTTATCCGCCCAAGCGGTGAATTAAGACTTTCAAATTTCCTTATATGGCAGTCGGCATATTCGGAATTTTGGTTTTCCGATGTTCTTTGGCCCGATTTTTCACCAAAGGATATCGATAAGGCTATTGCCGACTATAATCGTCGCAATAGGCGTTTCGGAGGTATATAAATGTTAACGCGTATAATTTCGGGTGCAGTTTTGGTTGTTGTGACAGCACTTGTTTTTGCGGCCAACTCTATAAATCCGCTAATAACGGTGGGGCTTATCTCAATAATCGCAGGAATTGCAACCTATGAGGCGCTTTTTAACACAAAAACGGTTAAAAATAAAATCATAACAAGCATTGCAGTTATCTTTACGGTTACTGCTACAATTTGTCATACCTATTTTTCAAATATAGTTACAGGTATTACAGTTCTTTATGTAATGCTAATAATTGCTTTAAGCGTGTTTTTCCATAAGGAAATATCTTATCAGGTGTCCCTTTCACTTATTTGTATGCCAGTGATATTAGCATTTGCCTTTAACTGTATTTATCAGATTTATGTAGAGGGAATTGCCTTCTTGCTCTTGGTGATAAATTTCTCAGCTATATGCGATTGCGGAGCGTATTTTATAGGAGTTACAATGGGTAAGCATAAGCTTTGCCCCTCATTAAGCCCTAAAAAGACAGTCGAGGGTGCTATTGGCGGTATTGTTTCAAGTATTATTGTTACGATTGTTATAGCGTATGCCTTCTCGTTGCAGGATGATTTAGTTAAACTCTTGATATTAACTCCAATTTTATGTGTTGTTGGTATGGTGGGAGACCTTTTTGCATCTCTAATCAAACGAAGCGTGGGAATTAAAGATTACGGTAAACTCATCCCAGGGCACGGCGGAATATTAGACAGGTTTGATAGCATACTCTTAATAGCGCCGTCTATGATTTTTCTTCTTAAGGTTTCGGAGGCAATACTATGAAGGAAATTATAATTTTAGGCTCAACAGGTTCAATTGGCACTCAAGTCTTGGAGGTTTGTAGGGCTAACGGATATAAGGTAACTGCCCTTGCGGCATCGGTAAACTCGGCATTGGTAGAAGAACAGGCAAGAGAGTTTATGCCAAAGTGTGTTGCTATGTACGATGAAAAAGCAGCGGCAGACCTTAAAATTCGCCTTAAAGATACTAATATTGAGGTTCTATCAGGTGGCGACGGCGTTTGTGAGCTTGCGACAGGAAGAGGAGAGATAGTTCTTAATGCCATAGTTGGCATTGCGGGACTTCGCCCCACTCTTGCTGCAATAAAGGCAGGCAAAACAATAGCTCTCGCCAATAAGGAAACCTTGGTTACGGGCGGCGAGATAGTAAAGCGTGAGCTTTCTAAAAAAGGGGTGTCCCTTTTGCCCGTGGATAGTGAGCATTCGGCGATTTTTCAGTCACTTCAAGGCTCACATCACAATGAAATAGAAAAAATTATTCTTACGGCTTCGGGCGGTCCTTTCTTTGGGAAAGATAGAAAAGAACTCGAAAATGTAACGGTTGCTGAGGCGCTTAATCATCCCAATTGGAGTATGGGGCGCAAGATTACAATAGATTCAGCCACACTTATGAATAAAGGCTTAGAGGTTATTGAGGCGGTTCATCTTTTTGATGTTGAACCCGAAAAGATAGAGGTGCTTGTGCACCGCCAAAGTATAATTCATTCGGGCGTTGAATTTAGAGATGGCGCACTTATTGCTCAGCTCGGCACCCCCGATATGAAGCTGCCTATTCAGTATGCTTTGACATATCCTGAAAGGAAAACAATGAATGCTAAGCGCTTAAGTCTTGCCGAAATCGGTACCCTTACATTTGAAAAGCCCGATATGGAAACCTTTTCGGCACTTAGGGTATGCATTGATGCCATTAAGGAGGGTGGACTTAAACCCACCGCCGCAAACGGCGCTAACGAGGAGGCAGTAGCACTCTTCTTGGATGGTAAAATCAAGTTTTTGCAAATTGCCGAATTGGTTGAAAGGGCAGTTTGTGCACAAACTAATAAAGCGGACTTTACGGTTGAGGACATTTTTGATACTGATGCGGCCGCAAGAGAGTTTGTGCGTTCTAATATTTAGTAAATCAGGTGATTAAAATACAAGCCTTTCTATCGGTATTAAACAATATATGGCCCTATGTGGTGGCAGTACTGGTTTTTATGGTGCTGATTATAATACACGAGTTTGGGCATTTCATATTTGCAAAGCTCACAGGCGTTAAGGTGAATGAGTTTGCAGTAGGCTTCGGTCCTAAGCTTTTTGCTTTCAAAAAAGGAGAAACCACCTATCGCTTTAACCTTATTCCGTTAGGCGGATATTGCGCCATGGAGGGCGAGGACGAATCGAGTGAGGATAGCCGCGCCTTTTGTAAAAAAGGTCCGTTAGCCCGTTTCTTGATTGTCTTTGCAGGTGCTTTTTTTAATCTTTTGCTCGGTATTATTTTGGTCGCGGTGACCTTGATTCCGGGAAAACTTTTTTCCACAACAACGGTTGCAAAATTCACCGAGGATGCTCAAAGTTCACAATATGGACTTATGGCAGGGGATACAATTCTTGAGGTTGATTCCCGAAAAATTTACACCACCTATGATTTGAACTACGCCTTTATGGGTGTTGACGGCAACTCAATTGATATGGTCGTTTTAAGAGATGGCAAAAAAGTGCCTCTCGATAATGTTCAATTCAAAACTGAGTCTTATGAAGGGGTTAATTATCTCTCGGTGGATTTTTGGGTTTTTGGAGAAGAAAAAACCTTTGGCAACTATATAAAGCAAACCTTTAAGATGACATTTTCTTATATGCGGGTTATTTGGTTTTCGCTTGTAGATTTAATCGGCGGTAGATTTGGCCTTAATGCAGTGTCGGGACCCGTAGGGGTAACGGCGGCAATAGGAGAGGCAGCCAAGCAAAATATATTCAATATTTTGCCGATTATGGCGCTTATAACGATAAATCTCGGTATGTTTAATCTTTTCCCAATTCCTGCACTTGATGGCGGAAGATTATTGTTTATATTCTTTGAAATTATATTTAGAAAAAAAGTCCCTGAAAAATGGGAGGGTGCAGTTCATACAGTTGGCTTTGTTATCTTAATAGGCTTTATGATACTTGTAACCTTTAAGGATATTTTGAAACTAATTACGGGGTAGTTTATGTTTACAAATGCTTCAACAAAAAAAATAAAGGTTGGCGATATTTATATTGGCGGCGGCGCACCTATTTCGGTGCAGTCTATGCTTAATGTAGTTTCAACCGATATTGAGGGTAATGTTAAACAGGCTCTTGAACTTGAAAAGGCGGGCTGTGAGATAATTCGTGTTTCGGTGCCCGATAAAGAGGCGGTAAATCTTATTTATGAAATAAAAAAACAAGTTAAGGTGCCGATAGTTGCCGATATCCATTTTGATTACCGATTAGCCCTTGAAAGCGTAGCGGCGGGTGTTGATAAAATTCGTATCAACCCAGGCAATATCGGTGAGGATAGTAAAATAAAGGCGGTTGCAGATGCGTGTAATCAAAAAAATATTCCTATTCGTATCGGTGTGAATTCGGGCTCACTTGAGAAGCATATACTTTCAAAGTATGGCTCACCCACTGCCGAGGCAATGGTTGAAAGCGGTCTTTATCATATATCGCTTCTAAATAAATTTGATTTTGATAACATTGTGTTATCCTTAAAGTCCTCTGATACAACTCGCACCTACGAAGCTTATGTTAAGGCGGCCGAGAGTTGTCCTTATCCGCTTCATTTGGGTGTAACCGAAGCGGGAACCTATGAAATGGGAATTATAAAGTCTTCGGCCGGAATTGGCGGACTTTTGCTTAGGGGTATCGGTAATACCATACGTGTTTCACTCACCGATAATCCCGTAAAAGAGGTTTATGCGGCAAAGAAATTACTTAAGGCGATAGGCCTTAGAAATGACGGTATAAAATTTGTGTCCTGTCCCACTTGCGGTAGGACAAAAATCGACCTTATAGGTTTAGCAAAGGCGGCGGAAGAGCGCCTTGGAAATATCGATAAAAACATTACGGTTGCTATTATGGGTTGCGTTGTGAACGGACCGGGCGAAGCGGCTGAGGCGGATATCGGTATTGCAGGCGGTGATGGTTGCGGCGTTATGTTCAAAAAGGATGGAACAAAACGCAAAATCGCCGAGGACAAGCTTTTAGATGAGCTTGTAAGTGAAATCGAAAAAATGTAATTGGAGAGAAATTTATGGCTTTGGCTGGTTTTGTAAATTTGTTTGGTGAGTATATAAGCGTTGACCCCGCAGTTTTTGATGGGGTTAGTGTTGTTTCTTGTGATATAAGCGATGCAAGAGAACTCACCTGTGAAATTTATGGTGAAAATTATGTAGCCCTCGAACAGTTTAATATTGCAAAGCAAGAAATCAAAGCCGCGTGTAAACTTAATAACATTTCTTTTACATATAAGTTTAATAAGAATTCTTTTTGTGAAAAGGCTTGCCAAGATATTGTTAATATCATTAAAACAAAAAATGCGTTTATTAACGGTTTTTTAAGCGGCGCCAAATACACTATTGATAACGAAAAAATAGATATTGAACTTGTAGCGGGCGGATATGAAACTATTGTTTCTGGCGGATTTATAAAGAACTTTAATTTATTAGCCCATAATATGTTTGGCTTAAATTTTGAAATTTCTTTTTCAGGCCAACTCGAAAACATCGAGATTACTCCGCCAGAGCCTACAATTAGAAAAAAGGTAGAACCTGAGCAGGAGAAAGAATATAATTATAAGCCGACTGACGGACTTCCCGTTTACCTTGAAAGCGCTAAGCTTATATACGGTAGGCGAATAGATAAAAATGTAACGAAAATTATAGATATAACACCGCCCGAAAATGCGGAGGAAAAAAAGAAAATTTGTGCTTGGGGTGAAGTTTTCGGTCTTGAGGAAAAGGATATAGATTCTCGCAAGGGACCTATGGTCATCTATAAATTTTTCTTTAGTGATTCCACAAACTCTTTAAGGGCAAAACTTTTTGTTAACAAGAGTGAGCAAAAGTCGGTTAAAGCGCTTAAAGACGGGGCTTGCCTTCTTATAAACGGCGATTATGTTTATGATAGATGGTCGGGCGAATTTGAGGTTTCAGTAAACTCTTTTGCTACCTTGAAAAAATATGAGGAAACCGATGATTATGAAGGAGAAAAGCGAGTAGAACTTCACTGCCACACCAATATGTCGGATAATGATGCGGTGTCGAGCGCCTCTGATATTATAAATCAGGCTTACCGCTGGGGACATAAGGCGGTTGCAATTACCGACCACGGCGTTTTGCAGGCATATCCCGAAGCGGCGGGCGCAGTTAAAAAGATAAGAAAATCGGGTGGCGAGTTTAAGGTTATTTATGGTGTAGAGGGCTATTTTGCCAATGATACATTGGGTGAAACTGATATAACCAAACTTAACCGCTATCATCAAATTATTCTCGTTAAAAACAAGGTGGGCCTTAAAAATCTATATAAGATTGTTTCAAGCGCCCATATTGATAACTTCTATAAACGCCCCATTTCACGAAAGAGCGTAATAGATGCACATAGAGAGGGACTTATCATCGGTTCGGCTTGTGAGCAGGGTGAACTTTATAGAGCTATTATTGAAAAGAAACCCCACGAAGAACTTTTGCGAATAGCAAAGTATTATGATTATCTTGAAATTCAACCTCTTGGCAATAACGAGTTTATGTTAAGAAAGGCAACTGAGGTTGAGTATGATAAAAAGACGGGCGCCGAAAAGGAAAACGCCTTCCGTGATGTAACCTCTGTTGAGGTTATTAAGAATTTTAACCGTAAGGTTGTAGAAATAGGCGATGAGTTAGGAATTCCCGTTGTTGCAACGGGCGATGTGCATTTCCTTAAAAAAGAAGATGCCATTATCCGCAAAATTCTTATGGCGGGTAAAAAATTCGAGGACTTTGATAATCAAGCGCCCTTGCATTTCAAAACAACTGCCGAAATGCTTGAAGATTTTGCGTATTTTGGCGATAGAGCAAAAGAGTTTGTTATTGATAACCCAAGTAAGATTGCCGATATGGTGTCGGGCGATGTAGTGCCCGTACCCGATGGTAGTTATCCACCTGTGATTGAAGGCTCGGACGAGCTTTTGCGCTCAATTTGTTGGGATAGGGCAAACAGTATGTATTGCCATAAAGGTAAACTGCCCGAGGTTGTTGAAAAACGACTTAACAAGGAATTGAATTCCATTATCAATAACGGCTTCTCGATAATGTACATATCGGCTCAAAAGTTGGTTGCTTTCAGTGAGGAAAACGGTTATTTGGTTGGCTCTCGTGGTAGTGTAGGCTCATCTTTTGCGGCAACAATGGCGGGTATTTCCGAGGTTAATCCGTTGCCGCCCCATTATTATTGTCCTAACTGTCAACATAGTGAGTTTTTCCTAAAGGGTGAGGTTGGCTCAGGCTTTGACCTTCCCGAAAAGCACTGTCCTGAATGTGATACCCTTTATAAGCGTGACGGACACGATATTCCCTTTGAAACCTTCTTGGGCTTTAAGGGAGATAAAGTGCCTGATATTGACCTTAACTTCTCGGATGAATTCCAACTTGAAGTTCAAAAATATACCGAAACCCTTTTCGGTAGTGAAAATGTTTTTAAGGCGGGTACAGTTTCTACAGTTGCAGAAAAAACTGCTTTCGGTTTTGCGCGCGCTTATGCAGAAGCCAAAGGTATAGTGCTTAGCAATGCGGAACTTAATAGACTAGCCATAAAGGTAGAGTCGGCAAAAATTAAGGCTACAACAGGCCAACATCCCGCAGGTATGATTATAGTGCCTCGCGATATGGAAATTTATGATTTTTGTCCTATACAGCACCCGGCCAATAAAAAAGAAAGCGGAGTTATTACAACCCACTTCGATTTCCATGCAATTCATGATAATATCCTTAAACTTGATGAACTCGGTCATGTTGTTCCTACAACCTATAAGTATTTAGAGGAATACACAGGTATCCCTGTCACCGATATTTCAATGAGCGATAAAAATGTTTATAGCCTTTTCCGCACCCCTGCGGCACTTGGCGTAAACGAAGAGCAAATCGGTTCAAAAACGGGTACATTTTGCTTGCCTGAATTTGGCACCAAGTTCGTAAGAGAAATGCTTGTTGACTGTCAACCTAAAAACTTTGCCGACCTTTTGCAAATTTCGGGACTTTCTCATGGTACTGATGTTTGGCTGGGAAATGCAAAGGATTTGATTGATAACGGCACCTGTACGATTTCAGAGGTTATCGGTACCCGTGATAATATTATGGTTTATCTAATACATCGGGGTATGGATGAGGGTAGAGCCTTCAAAATAACCGAAACCGTGCGTAAAGGTCTTGTTGCTAAAGGCGCTGTGTCACCTGAAGAATGGGGCGCTATGGAAAAAGATATGAAGGCTGTGGGCGTGCCGCAGTGGTATATCAATTCCTGTCATAAAATCAAGTATATGTTCCCCAAGGCTCACGCTGCAGCCTATGTTATCGGTGCGCTTCGTTTGGCTTGGTATAAGATTTATAAGCCGCTTGAGTTTTATTGCGCTTATTTTACTGCACGTCCCGAGGATATTGATGTTCCCACAATTATGAAGGGTAAGGCGGCAGTAAAGAACTATATCGAAACAATTAAAAACGATAAAGAAGCGGGCAAAAAAGAACTTGATGTATATGAAAATATGCTTATTTTCAACGAAATGCTTGAACGCGGTATTGAAATTTTGCCGATTGATATTGAAAAATCTCACGCTGTTAAATTTTTGCCCGAAAATAGCAAAATGCGTCTTCCTTTCTATGCCCTTTCGGGTGTAGGTGAAAAGGCTGCCATATCACTTTATGAAACCGCTAAAGAGGGCGATTTCATATCCAAAGAGGAATTCCAAACAAAAGCAGGTGTTTCAAAAACAGTGCTCGAAAAACTGGATGAACTTGGCGCATTCGGTAGTTTGCCCGACACAAACCAAATATCAATGTTTTGAAAATAATTGGTAATTCGACAAAAAAGGTTGCAGAAATGTAACCTTTTTGTTATAATAGTGTTTGTTAAAGGGGGAGACCCCTACGCTATAAAAATGGGAGGTATGGATATGAAGGACTTCCTTTTGCGTTTATACAAAAATGCAAAAAGTGTTTCTTTTCGCGCAAACTTAATATGCTTTGTGGCAGTTTGTATTGTTGCAATAATCGCCTCTCTTGTGTTTTCGGGACTGACGGTTGCTACCGGCGTTATCTATGATGGGGAAGCAATCGGCGTTATAGCGGATGCATCGGTATATGATGAGGCCCAACAAATAGCTCTTTCAAAAATTTCGGGTGAGGATGCAAAAAACAGTCTTTATAAACCCGAATTAAAGAAAAGGCTTACCTTAAAGTCATATATAAAAACGGCAGAGGCGTTAAGCGATGCAATTATTTCAAACACCGATGATATTATCACCGCCTTGGCGCTCACAGTAAATGGTCAACCTATCTTTTATACAAATGAGCGAAAAAGTGTGGAAGACGCCTTGGCAGTGCGCCTTGCGGCATATAATCTCGAAAAGGCGGATGAAAATATTTCCGAGTTTGTAGATAGTGTAGAACTTGTTGAGGCTCTATGCACAACGGATGATTTTGCGGATAGCGAAACAATAAAAACAAAAATCAATGAAATTAGCGTAAAAACAACCGTAAAGTATAATGAAGATGTTGTTGTAAATTATAAAACTGTTACAAAATATGATAGCAGTCAGTTGTTCACATATAGAGTTACTCAAACTCAAGGTGTTAACGGGCTTAATCATAATGTGGATATGGTAGTTTATATAAACGGTGTTGAAACCGAGCGCACCCACTTGGAACAACAGGTTATAAAGGTGCCTGTTAATAAGGTGGTTGTTGTAGGAACTAAGTATCCCCAAGATACAACAGCTTCACTTTCGGGTATGATTTGCCCATTGCCGAGAGGCTCTTATGCGATTACATCAGAGTATGGCGAAAAGCGTGGCGGCAGTCGCCACTATGCGCTTGTCCTTGGCACCTATGGCGGCGCCTCGCAACCGATATATGCCGTAAAGGGCGGTGTGGTAAAAACCGCAACATATAATAAGGGTTATGGCTATTATGTGGTTATCGACCATGGCGGCGGTGTTGAAACACTTTATGCTCACGCACGCACATTAACGGTTTCGGCAGGGCAGGTTGTAACACAGGGACAAACTATTGCCTATGTAGGCTCAACTGGTAACTCCACAGGACCTCACTTGCATATTGAGGTGTTAGTAAACGGCGCGAAAAAGAATCCTCACAACTATATAAACTTTTAATTAAAGCCCCCGAAAAGTACGATTTTTCGGGGGCTTTTGTCGAAAACATTTCAAAAAGATTACAAAAAGGTTGCAATTTTGTAATCTTTTTGTTATAATAGTAGCGTTGATTGTTAAAAACGGAGGATTATTTTATGAAAGAAAAAGTGTTAGCGGTGATAAATCGCATTAAGAACACTTCGTATTTTATAAAGTTAATATGCTTTGCGGCCGTATTTGTAATTACCTTGGCTTCAAGCCTTTTGGCTTCCAACACCAAGTTCGCTTTTGCTGTTAATTATGGTGGTGAGAAGATAGCCCTTGTTAATGCTAAGGCCGATTATTTTGATTGCCTTTTGATTGCCAAAACCAAGATTGCCGAGGAGAATGCTGACGAGTATTTCGAGAAGGTTTATTTTTCACCTGTTCTCACAATGCCTCAGTACATAAACTCTAATCAAGAGGTGGCTGAGGCAGTGCTTAATAGCACCGATGCACTTTCAAAAAGTGTTGCTCTTTCGGTAGATGGTGAAACGGTTGCTCTTTTCGGCTCAAGGGAAGATATGCAAAGCCTTCTTGATAAGAGGCTTAATCAGTTTAATGTTGAAGATGCCGAAAATATCGTTGAGTTTACAAGCAAAGTAAACCTAAGCGATGTTTATTGTCTTAAGTCGGGATATACAACACTTGTAGATTTGCAGGATAAGATAAATACATTAAGTGTTAAAACCACAGTTGTTTTTGTTAATCAGGTAGTAGTGCCATATAAGACCATTACATATAAAAACAATTCAGAAAAGGTTGGTTATTTCTATGTAAATAACGAGGGTGTAGATGGGCTCACAACCAATGTTGAACAAATGGTTTATCTTGATGGCGGTCTTGTTGAGGGTACAAAGCTTTCAACAACTACAGTTACCGAGCCGGTTAATAAGGTTGTAACCGTTGGCACTTTGCAGGTGCCCGCTTCCAATACAGTTACTGCTGAGGGTATGATTTTCCCTCTAGATAAATCAAAGTATTATAAATTCACAACATATTTCCAAGAAACCGATAGGCTTCACTATAAGCCACATAAAGGCCTTGATATAGCGGCCGCAAAAGGCTCGAATATTTATGCCGTTAAGGATGGCGTTGTAGTTCAAGCGGGCTGGAGTGATTCTTATGGTTATCGTGTGAAGATAGACCACGGCAACGGCATCGAAACACTTTATGCACATTGTAAGAGCCTTAATGTAAAGGTGGGTCAAACCGTTAAGCAGGGACAAGTTATTGCCTTTGTAGGCTCAACGGGTTATTCGGCAAATAACCATCTACATATTGAGGTTATCAAGGACGGAAAGTATGTAAATCCCATTGATTATATAGGTTCATAATACATAATGAAAGGCGGATATCGAAGGATATCCGCCGCTTTTTTGTTTTTGACCGACATTTGCCGTTTTTTTGTTTAGTTTTCTTGACTTGAACACAAGATATAGTGTATAATAAATATAACTATTTGTATTAGAAAGGTTATAGGAGAGTATCTATGGCAACCAAAAAACCTGTATATAATAACGAGAGTATTGAAAAGCTAAAGGGACCCGACCAGGTGCGCTTGCGCCCGGGTGTTATTTTCGGCTCGGATGATTTAGAGGGATGCAAGCATTCGGTCTTTGAAATCATTTCAAACTCTATAGATGAGGCAAGGGAAGGTCACGGTAATAAAATCGTTGTAACTAAATATACCGATGGCTCGGTTGAGGTGCAGGACTTTGGCCGAGGCGCCCCCGTTGATTTTAACAATAAAGAACAATGCTATAACTGGGAACTTATTTTTTGTGAACTTTATGCGGGCGGCAAATACGGCACTGATGCAGGTTCTAACTATGAGTATTCAATAGGTCTTAATGGTCTTGGCCTTTGTGCTACACAGTTTGCCAGTGAATATATGGATGTTGAGATTAAGCGCGATGGCTTTAAGTATAACCTCCATTTTGAAAAAGGTTTTAATGTCGGCGGTCTTAAAAAGGAAGAATATTCAGGTCGAGATACGGGTACAAAAATCAAGTGGAAGCCTGATATAAAGGTTTTCACCGAGGTGGATATTCCATCAACCGATTTGATGGACACATTAAAACGCCAGGCTATAGTTAATAAAGGTTTGCTTTTTGTCTTTCGTGAGCAGCAGGGCGCCCGTTTTGTTCAAACCGAATTTGTTTATAAAGACGGTATAGTAGAATATCTTTCCGAAAAGGTGGGGGAAGAGCATCTCACCAATATTCAGTTTTGGTCGGGCGACCGTAAAGGTAGAGACCGTGATGACCGTCCTGAATATAATGTAAAAATGAATATCGCCTTTTGTTTTTCCAATAATCACCGTTTGCTTGAATATTATCACAACTCAAGCTGGCTTGAAAACGGCGGTTCACCCGATAAGGCGGTGCGTAGCGCATTTGCTTATCAAATAGATAACTATATTAAGCAAAATAATAAATATAAGGCAAATGAAACAAAAATCACCTTTGCTGATGTGGCTGAAAGTCTTGCTATTGTTACAAACTGTTTTTCAACGATAGCATCTTATGAAAATCAAACAAAAAAATCGGTTACCAATAAATTTATCTACGATGCGATGAACGATTTTATGCGCCATCAGTTAGAGATTTATTTTATTGAAAATAAAGCAGAGGCCGATAAGATTGCCGAACAGGTTTTAATCAATAAGCGTAGTCGTGAGCGTAGCGAAAAAGAGCGCTTAAACCTTAAAAAGACCTTGCAAAGTTCAAACAGTATGGTGGATAGGGTGCAAAAGTTTGTGGACTGTCGCACCAAAGATGTTTCAATGCGAGAAATCTTTATAGTTGAGGGTGATTCGGCTTTAGGCTCTTGTAAACTTGCGCGTGACCCCGATTTTCAGGCAATAATGCCGGTTAGAGGTAAGATACTCAACTGCTTAAAGGCCGAATACGATAAGGTTTTCAAGAGTGAGATTATCACCGACCTTATAAAAGTTCTCGGTTGCGGTGTTGAGGTGAAGAGCAAGGCAAATAAAGACCTTTCAACCTTTGATTTGGATGCACTTCGTTGGAATAAGGTTATCATTTGTACCGATGCCGATGTTGATGGTTTCCAAATTCGCACACTTATTTTAACTATGATTTATAGAGTGATGCCTACCCTTATAAATGAGGGTAAGGTTTATATTGCCGAAACTCCTCTTTATGAGATAACAACAAAGGATATGACATATTTTGCCTACGATGAAACCGAAAAGAGTGAAATACTAACTAAAATCGAAGGAACAAAATATACATTACAGCGTTCAAAGGGACTTGGCGAAAACCAACCCGATATGATGAACTTAACCACTATGAATCCCGCTACAAGACGACTGGTGAGGGTAATGCCTGCCGATGCCGCAAGGACAGCCGAAATGTTTGATTTGTTGCTTGGCGACAATTTGCAGGGCAGAAAAGACTTTATTTCCGAATACGGTTATAAATATATTGATGAGGCTGATTTAAGCTAATTATTTTATATAGGAGAAAGCGTAATGGCTCCAAGAAAAAAGACAAGAGAAAATTCAAATGTACAGCCTAATATGGACAAGACATATATAGCGGGTGCAGGTCTTACTGTTGAGCAACCGATTGTTACAACCCTCGAGACCAACTATATGCCCTATGCTATGAGTGTTATTGTTTCCCGTGCAATTCCCGAGATTGATGGTTTTAAGCCTTCGCATAGAAAACTTTTGTATACCATGTATCTTATGGGCTTGCTTAAGGGCGGCACGATTAAATCGGCCAATATCGTTGGTAGAACAATGCAGCTTAATCCCCACGGTGACGCCGCAATATATGAAACAATGGTAAGACTAAGTGAGGGCTATCAGGCACTTTTGCATCCTTATGTACAGTCTAAGGGTTCGTTCGGTAAAGCATATTCTCGAGATATGGCTTATGCGGCCTCTCGTTACACCGAGGCAAAACTTGCCCCGATATCCGAGGAGCTTTTCTCGGATATCGATAAGGATACAGTTGACTTTGTGGATAACTACGATGCAACACTTAAAGAACCAACTCTTTTCCCGGTAACCTTTCCGAGCGTGCTTGTAAACGCCAATACGGGTATTGCGGTTGGTATGGCAAGTTCAATTTGCCCCTTTAATCTAACCGAGGTATGCCGCACTACAATAGAGTATATCAAGGATGAGGATATAAATATCGCTGATACTCTTTTAGCACCCGATTTCCCAATCGGCGGTCAACTTCTTTATAACCGTGAGGAGATAGAGAAGATTTACGAAACGGGTAGGGGCAGCTTTAAGGTGCGTGCCGTTTATAATTACGATAAATCGGCAAACTGCATTGATATTACCGAGATTCCGCCCACAACCACAAGTGAAGCAATTATCGAAAAGGTGCTCGAACTTGTTAAACTCAAGAAGATAACCGAAATAAACGATATCCGCGATGAAACAGGCTTAGGCGGTCTTAAGATTACTATTGACCTAAAGCGTGGCGTAGATGTTGAAAAGTTTATGAAAAAACTTTTCAAATCAACACCCTTGCAAGATTCCTTCTCTTGTAACTTTAATATTCTTATCGCAGGCTCGCCTCGTGTTATGGGTATTAAGGAAATTTTGTCAGAGTGGATTGCCTTTAGATATGAGTGTATCCGCCGTCGTGTATTTTTCGAAAAAGAAAAAGCGGCAAGGAAACTTCATTTGTTAAAAGGCCTTGAGAAAATTCTTCTTGATATCGATAAGGCAATTAAGATTGTAAGAGAAACCGAAGAGGAAAAAGAGGTTGTACCTAACCTTATGATTGGCTTCGGGATTGACGAAACACAGGCCGAATATGTTGCCGAGATTAAGTTGCGTCACCTAAACCGAGAATATATATTAAAACGCCTCGATGAAATAGAAAATCTTGAAAAGAGTATTGCCGAGATGGAGGCGATTCTTTCAAGCCGTACAAAAATTGCCCGTATAATCATAAAAGAACTTGAGGAAATCATAAAGAAATACGGTAAAGAGCGCCGCACTAAGATTATTTCGGCAGTTGAAGAGGATAATGCCAACGAGCCTGAGGAGATAGATGAGTCGCCCGTAACCCTTTTCTTTACAAAGGACGGTTATTTCAAAAAAATCACACCATTATCGCTTCGTATGAGCGGTGAGCAAAAGGTTAAGGATGGCGATGAAATCACACAGGTGATTGAGGCTACAAATGCTCATGAGCTTATATTCTTTACAAATAAACAACAGGCATATAAGGCGCGTGTTTCGGAATTTGCCGACGGTAAGGCAAGTTTGCTTGGAGATTATGTAGCAAGTAAACTCGGCTTTGAAGAGGGAGAAAATGCAGTTTATATGGTGGCCACCCGTGAATATGAAGGCAATATGATTTTTGTTTTTGATAACGGTAGGGTATCAAAGGTTAAGCTTGATGCTTATAAAACAAAGACCAACCGTAGAAAATTGGTCGGTGCATATACCGATAAATTCACCTTGCACACACCTATTTATGTAGAAAAGGAAAGCGATATTTTGCTTACATCTACAAACGGCCGTATGCTGCTTGTTAATACCGCTGCACTTCAAACCAAAACAACGAGGGATAACGGTGGTGTTGCGGTTATGACTCAGAAAAAGGGTCAACGAATTTTCTCGGCCGAGATTTATATTGAGGGAAGTCTAGAAAATGCACATAGATACCGCACTAGAAATCTCCCCGCAGCAGGAAGCTTTAAGGCGCAAAACACTGCTGAACAGTTAAAAATATAAAAACCGCTCTACTTTTGCAGAGCGGCTGTCAGCATAACACTAAATTACAAACGCAAGTAATAAATTTAATTGCTGACAAAATATATTATTGCTAACAAAATTTGATTTATACATTTATAAATTGACAAAATTAGGTATTTGCTATAATATATTTAAGACAAAACTTTTGGAGGAAAAGATAGTGGCAAAAGAACTCGCAAAGATTTACGATTCTCGAGAGGTTGAGGACCGTATATATAAGACCTGGCTTGACGGTAGATATTTTCACGCTAAATGTGAAATGGATAAGGAAACCTATACAATAGTTATTCCGCCACCAAACATTACAGGTCAACTTCATATGGGACATGCCCTTGATAATACCTTGCAGGATATTCTTATTCGCTTTAAGCGCATGCAAGGATTTGATACTCTATGGCTTCCTGGTACTGACCATGCTTCAATAGCAACCGAGGCCAAGATTGTTGAGGCTATGCGTAAAGAGGGCATTACTAAGGAAGATATCGGTCGCGATGGCTTCTTAGAGCGTGCTTGGAAATGGAAAGAGCAGTATGGCGGAAGAATAATTGAACAGCTCAAAAAGATGGGCTCATCGTGTGACTGGGAGCGTGAACGCTTTACTCTCGACGAGGGTTGTAGCGAGGCCGTTAAAGAAGTCTTTATAAGCCTTTACGAAAAAGGACTTATTTATCGCGGTGAGCGTATTATTAACTGGTGTCCCCATTGTCTTACATCTATTTCTGATGCTGAGGTAGAGTATGAGGAACAAGCAGGTCATTTTTGGCATATCCGTTACCCCTTGTGTGATGGTAGTGGCTATTTAGAACTTGCAACAACTCGTCCTGAAACCTTGCTCGGCGATACTGCTGTTGCAGTAAACCCGAACGATGAGAGATATAAGCACCTTGTTGGCAAAATGCTTGATTTGCCAATTGTGCATCGCCAAATTCCGATAGTTGCAGATGAGTATGTTGAAATGGATTTTGGTACAGGTGTTGTAAAAATCACACCTGCTCACGACCCTAACGACTTTGAGGTAGGCCTTCGCCATAATTTGCCGGTTATAAATGTTATGACCGATGATGCTAAAATCATTGATGATTATCCAAAATATGCGGGTATGGATAGATATGAGGCAAGAAAAGCAATTGTGGCCGATTTAGAGTCCGAGGGCGCTCTTGTTAAAATTGAAGATTATAACCATAATGTTGGAACCTGCTATCGTTGCGGCACAACTGTTGAGCCCCGTATTTCAAAGCAGTGGTTTGTTAAGATGAAGCCCTTGGCAACACCTGCAATAGATGCGGTTAAAAACGGCGAAACCAAGTTCGTTCCTCAACGCTTCGAAAAGGTTTATTTCCACTGGCTTGAGAATATTCGAGACTGGTGTATTTCCCGTCAACTTTGGTGGGGACATAGAATTCCTGCTTGGTATTGTGCCGATTGCGGTGAGATAACTGTATCAAAAACCGAGCCGACTGTATGTTCAAAGTGTGGCAGTAAAAACATCGAGCAAGACCCCGATACACTGGACACTTGGTTCTCCTCAGCCCTTTGGCCTTTCTCAACTCTTGGCTGGCCTAATGAAACGGACGACCTTAAGCACTACTACCCCACAAACACCTTGGTAACAGGCTATGATATTATTCCTTTCTGGGTAATGCGTATGATGTTCTCGGGTATAGAGCAAACAGGACAGGTGCCATTTGATACAGTCCTTATTCACGGTCTTGTAAGAGATAGTCAGGGAAGAAAGATGTCCAAGTCTTTGGGCAACGGTGTTGACCCGCTTGAAGTTATCGAACAATACGGTGCCGATGCGCTTCGCTTTACACTCGCTACAGGTAATAGCCCCGGTAACGATATGCGTTACATACCCGAAAGGGTAGAGGCGAGCCGTAACTTTGCCAATAAACTTTGGAATGCCGCTCGTTTTGTTTTGATGAACCTTAAATCCGATGAGCAATTGCCATTGCCTCAAAATCTCGTTTTAGAGGACAAGTGGATACTCTCGAAATATAATCGCTTGGTGCGTGAGGTTACCGATAACCTCGATAGATTTGAACTTGGCCTTGCCGTTCAAAAACTTTACGATTTCATTTGGGATGTATATTGCGATTGGTATATTGAAATATGTAAGGCCCGCCTTAATGGTGATGATGAAAAATCGGCTAATAATGCAAGAGCAGTGCTTACCTTTGTTCTTGACGGTATGCTTAAACTTTTGCATCCCTTTATGCCCTTTATCACCGAGGAAATTTGGCAATCAATTCCGCATAGCGGCGAATCAATTATGATTTCATCTTGGCCCAAGTATGATAGCAAATTTGAGTTTGCAAGCGAAGAAGAGGAATTCGAGAAGATTATGGCAGCCATTAAGGCTATCCGTAACCGCCGTGCCGAAATGAATGTTCCGCCATCTCGTAAGGCAAATGTAACTATCGAAACCGATTCAAAGCAAACCTTTATTGATGGTCAAGGCTTTATATGCCGCTTGGCATCTGCATCGGCCGTTTCGGTTGTGGATAATGCCGCTGATAGTGATGCAATTTGTATTATTACCGATGCTGCTAAAATCTATTTACCGTTAGCCGAATTGGTTGATTTTTCTGCTGAACTTGAGCGTTTAGAAAAAGAACTCCAAAAAGCAAATGTGGATAAAGATTTCTTCGAAAAGAAACTCAATAACCCCAATTTCGTTGCTAAGGCGCCCGAGGCACTTGTTGCTACACAGCGTGAGCAACTCGAAAAGGTGCTTGAGAAAATTAAGAATATTGAGGAAAGCATTTCGGATATTAAAGCAAAAATGTAATTTTTGTAAAACTACAACTAAATACGACAAATTTTTTAACAATAAACTCCTATTATTATATAGGAGTTTATTTTTTTGCAAAAGAGGTGAAAAAAATGCCGGTAAAAATTGAACACACAGGCCAGGTGCTTACAGCCTATCTTTCGGGTGAACTCGACCACCACTCTGCCAAAGAAATGCGGGAGCAAATTGATTCGGCAGTTGAAATCAATATGCCAACCCTTTTAATCTTGAATTTCGCCGATGTTACATTTATGGATTCATCAGGCATAGGTCTTGTTATGGGTAGGTACCGAAACTTTTCAAAAAGAGGCACCGAAATTCATATAACCGAAACGCCGCAGCAAATCTATCGTGTTATGCAGCTTGCGGGTATTGAAAGATTAGCAAAACTTGAAAGAGGTAAATAAAATGAAGATGTTAAACAAATTCACAATGACAATTCCGTCAAAATCAGTAAACGAGGCTTTTGCAAGGGCGGCGGTTTCCTCCTTCGCCCTCCAGCTCGACCCAACAATAGATGAACTAACCGATATAAAAACCGCCGTTAGTGAGGCGGTCACCAACTGCATTGTTCACGCATATAAAGAAACTATCGGAAATATATACATAGCGGCACAAATTATGTCGGATAACTCTATCGTTATAAAAATTAAGGACAAGGGTTGCGGCATTGAAAATCTTGAACAGGCGATGGAACCACTTTTCACAACGGCGGGCGGCGAGCGCGCAGGACTAGGATTTGCTATGATGGAGAGCTTTACTGATAAAATCAAGGTGACCTCAAAGGTGGGCAAGGGAACAACTGTTACACTAACTAAAAGGATAAGTCTAAGGGCCTCAAATGCTATTAAATAAAGAAGAGGAATTTATAAAAGAAAATATAGGGCTTGTGCATTTGTGCTGCAAAAAATTCGTTGGCAAGGGCTATGAGTATGATGATATATTTCAGGTTGGCAGTATGGGGTTGTTGAAAGCGGCCCGAGATTTTGATGCTTGTAGAGGTTGTATGTTTTCCACCTATGCCATACCTGTGATATTGGGTGAAATAAAACGCTTGTTTCGTGATAATGGCGCCATAAAGGTTTCCCGTTCATTAAAAGAACTCTCCCTTAAGGTGTCAAGAGTAAGTGAAAATTACGAAAAGCAAAATGGTGCACCACCGAGTGTATCATACCTTGCGGATGCATTTGGCGTAACTCTTGAAGAAATAAACGAAGCTCTTGATGTTGCACGACCTGTTATGTCATTAACCTGCGAAAATGATAATGGCGAAAAACAGGGTGATGTACCCGTTGTTGATGATAATGAGCAAATATCGGATAGATTGATAATACAACACGCAATTAAAGATTTGTCGTATAGCGATAAATCAATTATCAAATATCGTTATTTTGACGGACTTACACAGGCGGCGGTTGCAAAACGACTTAATATGACACAGGTTCAGGTTTCAAGGCGCGAAAAAAAGATACTAAGCGAAATGCGCCTTAAAATTGGTGAGTATAATTAAGAAAAATATGGGAATATGCAATACTGTAGCAACCCAATTTCTACCAAAAAAAGATATTGTCAAAAAGCGTAAAAAAAATTGAAAAAAGTTTGAAAAAATGCTTGACAAAGGGCCTTGCGTATGGTATTATAATTGGGCGCCTTTGAAAAGGGGCAGCGAAAACGAACCTTGAAAATTAAACAACGACAATAATAAGGACCCGACAAAAGTCTGTTGAGAAATCGATAGACAAGTCAAGTACTTTAAGAAGTAACACGGACAAAAAGACAGATGCGTCAGCATCGAAGAGC
>JAZRZR010000003.1:0-15446 GCA_045601525.1 Acutalibacteraceae bacterium | reverse complement strand
GTGTGTTATTATGAGGGCGGTGATGAATATGGAAAAACCAAATCGAAAACCGAATAGATTAACCAATTTCGATTACGCCAAATGCGGTTCGTATTTTATAACAATATGCACAAAGGATAAAAAATCGTTATTTAAAATTGAAAACGACCTCGTAGGGAACGGCCCCGTGCCGTTCCGCCCGAATGTTCAATGTGCCGTTACGCATTTGCCAAATAAAATAATTCATAAATGGATAATTGAAACGCAAAATAAATTTCCAAATGCGAAAATCGAAAAATATGTTGTTATGCCAAATCATATACATATGATTGTTACCATAACGGAACGGCACGATGGCCGTTCCCTACGCGAAATAATACATTTTTTCAAAACAATGACAACAAATGAATATATATCGTATGTAAAAAATGGGTTATTGCCACCGTTTGATAAAAAAATATGGCAAAAATCGTATTACGACCACATCATACGCAACGATGCCGATTATATTGAAAAATGGAATTACATCGACAACAATCCAATAAAATGGGAGATGAACAAAAACGACCAAGGTTAATCACCTTGGTCGTTTTGTTTGGAATGGTTGCGAAACGGCACGGGCCGTTTGTTTCGGAACGGCACGATGGCCGTTCCCTACGGTGTATTGTAAATATTTTCGGAATTATAGGTTGTTTGCATAATCTTTTGCATTTCATTGTTATTTTGGGTGAGCGAGGCGGCGAGCAGGAGTTTTGCGTATGCCATTTCAGTAGTGGTGCCATAGAGGAAATTGATTTCGCTTTCCCCTACCCCTTTTTTAAGGGAGGCGAGGCTTTCGTAGATTTCGCCGTTAGGTCTTGATGGGGTTAAGTAAAGCGGGACACCCTTTTCGGCACACCGCTTAGCGAAGCACAAGAGGGAGTTTTCACTCTCGGTTTGGGTGGGGGCTGTGCCTGAATGGTAGGCTATATGCAAAACTGCCGAAAAATTATCTAAATTATAGGCGGAATAGTTTATGCCCGGATATGCATTTACAACCAAGACATTTTTATTAAGAGAAAAATCGGCGAGATTATCAACGGGCGATTTTCTTTCGGCCACGGGATGTTCTTTTTTAAGTGAGGAAAAGAGTGTTGTGAAATCTTGTTCGGCAAGGTTGGTTATATCGGTGGCGGTTTTGGAATAAAAGTCCTCCGAATAGTTACCGCACTGTGTTAAGTGGGCGGCAAAATGAAGATACATTTTATTATCGCTTATATTTTTATATGTTACATATATATTAGGCGGTATTCCCCGACAAATAAGTTCAACTGCGGCGGCAAAGTTACTATGTCCGTTAGAGTTTTTGTTTTCAAGAGGCTTATTTGCTGAAACAAAGAAAACGGGGATATTTATTTTGCTTAAAAGCAAGGAAAACAGGGGCGCCGAAAATCCCAAGGTATCAGTGCCGTGGGCAAAGATTACGCCATCGTATTTTTTGTTATTTATATGTTTATTGTAAAGCCTTAAAATTTCGTTCCATTTTTTAAGGGTTATATTTTCGCTTAAGATATACAAATTTTCGGTTTCGTCAATATGCACCGATTTAGCAAAAGGAGAATCGCCATTTTCAAAATGATTTTTCAGTTCAGAAGCGGCAGTATCATTAACCGATATAACGCCGTTTTTATCGGTCGTGCTACAAATAGTACCGCCGACGAGTATTAGCAATATATTTTTCATAGTTCACCTTTTATAAAATATGGGCGACCGATGGCCGCCCATATTATTTATTACAATGCTGAAAGTTTTTGGTCTAAGAGGGTTTTTATTACGGCAGGGTCGCCTGCGCCCTTTAGTTGCTTCATGCAAGCGCCAAACAAAGCTTGTTTTGCCTTTTCCTTACCGTTTTTGAAATCCTCAACGGCTTGGGGATTTTCGGCAATAACCGAATTGATTACAGTTTCAACTGCCGAGGCATCGAACTTCTTATCAAGACCTTGTTCTTTACAATACTTAACGGGGTCAACACCCTGTTCAACCATAGCAATCAAAATCTTTTTACCTGCTTGGCGGTTGATTGTGCCATCTGCCACCATCTTTATAACTGCGGCAAGTTCTTTTGCACCAAAGGTGGCATCCTCGATTGTTTTACCATCTTTGCGGAGTACACCTAATGTATCAGTCAGTAGCCAAGCGGCAGCATCCTTGGCATTACAGCCAAGAGCAATTATACTATCAAGCAAATTACAAAGCTTATGGTTTGAAAGCAAAAGTTCTATTTCCTTATCGGAAATGCCAAGTGCAGCATACTCCTCAGCCTTTTCGTCAACGGCTTCGGGCTTTGCGGCCTTAATTGCCTCGAGCCACTCATCATCAATAACAATGGGCATAAGGTTTGCATCGGGGAAATAACGATAGTCCGCCTCGGTTTCCTTATTACGCATTGCCATTGTTTTACCGCTGACTTCATCAAAGCGGCGGGTTTCCTGAACAAGCTCCTCGGTTTCAAACTCCAAGGCATCAATATGGCGTTGCGCCTCATAGCGAATTGCCTTATCAATTGCCTCAAATGAACTCATATTTTTAATTTCGGTACGAACACCGAATTTTTCGCTACCCTCTTCGCGCACCGAGATATTAACATCGCAACGCATTGCGCCCTCTTCACACTCGGAAATACCTGCCGAGCGGAAAGTAGATTTTAGTTTGGTTAAATAAGCCAAAACCTCTTCGGCACTACGAAAATCGGGTTGGGTTACAATCTCAATAAGGGGTACGCTTGTGCGGTTAAAGTCAACGTAGGAATATTTGCCGCCGTGGACAAGTTTACCGGCGTCCTCCTCCATGTGAATTTGTTTAATTCTAATATCTCGATTACCCTCGGCGGTTTTCACCGTAACACAGCCATCGGCACAAATCGGGTGGTTGAGTTGTGTAATCTGATATGCACAGGGCAAATCGGGATAGTAGTAGTTTTTCTTATCAAAGGTGGTATAGCGGTTGATATTGCAGTTTAGCATAAGACCCGCGGTTACTGCAAGTTCAACAACACGCTTATTCATTACAGGGAGCATTCCCGGCATACCGCTACAAGCGGGGCAAACGCAATCGTTAGCCTCTTTTGCCGAGGAGTGACCGCCGCAAGAGCAGAAAATTTTAGAATTAGTGTCAAGCTCCACGTGGGTTTCAAGACCAATAACTATTTCGTATTTCATTATTACTCCTCCTACCCTTCTATACTTTCGGCCAAACCTAAAAGTTGAGCCTCGCTGAACTGTTTTCCGATAAACTGAACGCCACCGCTAACCATTGCGGGAAGTCCCACAAGATTGGCAACACTTGTGAAAACGCTTTGTTTATAGGTGAGTTCAAATGAGTTCATAATATCGTATTTGGTAAATTCTGCTTTATAGCAAACGGGAGTTAACACCGCATCGTATTTCTCGAAGAGTTTTTTCATTTCATCGGCAATTACACGGCGCACTCTTAAAGACTTATCATAACAATCTTTGTATCTATTTTTGGACAAAACATCACTACCGTAAAGAATTACCGATTTTGTAAGGAAATTGAAGCCCTCGGTTCTTGAATTTACATAGAGTTCATCAATATTTCTATACTCTTTTGCGCGGTGGCCGAACTTAACACCATCATAACGGGAAATGTTGTTACAGGTTTCGGCTGTCATAAGAATTTGCCATGCGGTATTGGCGGAATCGAAAATATCAAGCGAAATCTCCGAAACGCTAACGCCCGAAGCGGCTAATCTTGTTATTGCGTAATCAATTTTTGCCTTGGTTTCTTTATCGGCAAGTACATACAGTTCTTTAATTAAGCAAACCTTTTTGCCTGCGGGGTTTTTGGGTGTATAATCATAGTTCTCAGTAGGCAAACTTGTGCCGTCCTTTGAATCGTGACCCGAAATCACCGACATAATCTCGGCAATTTTCTTAGCACCTTTAGCATATACGCCTATTTGCTCACCCGAGGCAGCAGTGGAAACCACACCATATCGTGAAACTGTGCCATAGGTAGCCTTAAGGAAATCAACACCCGAAAGTGCGGCGGCACGGCGGGGTGCGCCGTTTACATCAACTGCCAAGGCAGCCTCGACCTCACCCGACCTTACGAGTTCGGCAGCGGCACCTTTCAATATTTCGTCGGTTTCGCCATAATAGGAAAATTCGCCGACTAAATCAAGACCAAATTCGCCAACATTTGTTTTGCCCGAAATAACATAGCCTTTATCCTCGAGGCGTGTTACGGCTTCGGCGCTGAAAAGAGGTTTGTAACCCTCTAAAATGCGAGAGCCCGCAGTGGTTTCGTAGCCCTTTACAAGAATTGTATCGTCAACGGCAATATTGCCCTTATCGGAAATTTTTGTTGCATAGTATTTCATATAACACACCTCACTTTACAAGTCTTGGTACCTGCCAACTATCCTCGCTGCGCTCGGGAGCGCCCTCAAGCAATTCCTCACGGGTGAAGGGCTGTTTGCGAAGGTCCTCACGGAGAACATTTGTCATAGGCATAACATGTACCATTTCTTCAACATTTTCAGTATCTATTTCGGCTAATTTCTTTTCATCGGCAGCCATATTTTTGAATATAGCCTGCATTGCGTTATCCTCTTCCTCACTTAATGCGATTTGGTTCAACTGCTGAGCCGAATCAAAGGTTGAGCGCTTGCTCATTGATTTTTGGGAAGTGCCTGAAGCGGCTCGGTTTGCCGCAACATTATTATTGCCAAGCAAATGAACATCTTCAAGCTGTTGATTTGAAACGAAACTTGGGGCACCGAGAAGCAAATCTTGAGCATTGCCGTTTAAGGGGAAGGCGATTACATCGAGAATTTTTTCTTCATCGGTTAAAAGCATTACCATACGGTCAATACCCGGCGCCATACCTGCGTGAGGCGGTGCGCCGTACTGGAAGGCGGTGTAGAGCGCATTAAAGCGTGACTTTAACTCTTGCTCATCATAGCCTGCAATTTCAAATGCTTTTTTCATTATATCAATATCGTGGTTACGAACAGCGCCCGAAGCCAACTCAATACCGTTACAAACAAGGTCATACTGATATGCTAAAACATCATTGGGCTCTTTATTAAGCAGAGCATCCATACCACCCTGCGGCATTGAGAAGGGGTTATGTGTAAATATTGTTTCCCCTGTTTCCTCATCGTTTTCATACATCGGGAAATCAACTACAAAGCAAAACTCAAAAGCATCGTTCTTTATTAAATCAAGTTGCTCGGGTTTAGCAAGCCATGTGCGAATGTGGCCGGCTTTTTTCTCAGTATCGTTTTTCTTATCATCGCAAATGAAGAACAAGGTTTCGCCCTCTTTAACCCCTGTGAGCGAAATAATTTCGGCCTTTTGAGCCTCACTTAAGAATTTAGCGATAGGACCAATAAAGGCGCCCTCTTTAAGTGTAATATAACCAAGACCGCCAAGGCCTACCTCGGCCGAGGTGGCAAACTTTAATGAATCCTCAAAAAACTTATTTGATTTGCCGCTACAATCGGCAACAATGCCTCGAACTTCCCTACCCTTGAATGCGGGGAAATCAACACGACTGAAAAACTCCGAAAGGTCACAAATAATGAGTGGGTTTCTAAGGTCGGGCTTATCAGAGCCATATTTCATCATTGCCTCGGCAAAGGTTATACGGCGGAAAGGCTTTTCGGTCACCTTTTTATCCGAGAAGGTTTTGAAGGTATCATAGATTACATCCTCGCAAACCTCAAGAACCTCTTCTTGTGTAGCAAATGCCATCTCAAAGTCTAACTGATAGAATTCACCCGGTGAACGGTCAGCACGGGCATCTTCATCACGGAAGCAAGGTGCTACCTAGAAATATCTATCAAAACCCGAAACCATAAGCAGCTGTTTGAACTGTTGAGGGGCTTGAGGCAAGGCATAGAACTTGCCGGGATGCTTACGGCTCGGCACCAAAAAGTCACGCGCACCCTCGGGCGAAGATGCTGTGAGAATCGGTGTTTGCATATCTAAAAAGCCCTTCTCCTCCATCTTATTACGCAAATGGCGGATAATCTTTGAACGAATAACAAGGTTTTCGTGGTTTTTAGGATTTCGAAGGTCTAAATAACGGTATTTAAGGCGAAGCTCATCCTTGCTTGAACGAGAGCTTCTAACCTCAAAGGGAAGCATATTTTGGCTCTTGCCGAGTACCTCAAGTGTATCGGCAACAAGCTCTACCTCACCTGTTGCAATCTTATTATTAACTGTCTCAAGGTCACGCTTTCTTACAACACCCGTAACCGAAATTACTGTTTCACGGTTTACTCCCTGAAGCAAATCTTCATTATGAACTACCACCTGTGTTACGCCTGTGTAATCACGCAGGTCAATGAATATAACGCCGCCGTGGTCACGCACAACATCAACCCAACCCGCAAGTGAAACGGTCTTGTTAATATGCGCATCGCGTATGTCGTTACAATACAGTGTCCTATACATATTTATCTCCTCCGATAAAGTGTTTTCACAAAAAAATAAGCCCCGAGGAATATATAATATTCCCGGGACGAGTAAATAAAATTAACCCGCGGTGCCACCCGCATTGATACAAAAAATGTATCCTCTTTTTAATATTAAATTTAAGGGCCTTGCACGGAGTGTTCCCAAGCTTACTACTCATCTCAAACACGCTTTCAGTCGCCGACGCGTTCTCCCTGACAGACTTTCCACAAAAGCCGAGTCTCCGTTACACATTATAACAACAAAAATTTATTTTGTCAACCTTGTATTTACGAGAAGATTATATATTGATTTTATGTAATTTCGAGAAAAATATTACTCGCGGACAAAATATATTTTTATTACCCTTTTCATATCTTTTTTACATAAGGGGTGTTTTTATGAAAAGCAAAGTTAAAACCTATATAATATCTATTTTAATAGCCTTGGCTGTTGGCGGACTGTCGGCACTACTGACTATGGGCAATATGAATTTATACGGTCAAATTATCAAGCCGCCCTTATCTCCTCCATCCTTTTTATTCCCTGTTGTTTGGACTGTTTTGTTTGTTTTAATGGGCATCAGTGCAGCCATCATTTACAATGACCGTTTTGCGTCTATGAGCGAAAAAAGGTCGGCGCTGTACACCTATGCTCTAAGCTTGTTTTTTAACTTTTTCTGGAGCATAATTTTCTTTAATGCGCGAGCGTTTTTAATAAGCTTTATTTGGCTGCTCGTTTTGCTTTTCTTGATTATACGAACGATTGTAAAATATCACCGAATTTCTTCCCTCGCCGCATATCTGCAAATTCCTTACGCTTTTTGGGTTAGCTTTGCGGGATATCTTAATTTTGCTATTTGGTGGTTGAATAGGTAACAAAAAAGACAAGGGTGAGCTTTCGTCAACCCTTGTCTTTTATTGTTTTAAGAAAAGCATTCAGCCCCTCTACTATGTCGTTTTCGGTGGTGGTAAAATCTCTGGTGTACCACGGGTCAGCAACATCACGCTCACTTCCCGCAAAGGACATAATCTTTGAAATCTTTTGCCCATTATCATTCGGGAAGAAGGACTTTAGATTCCTAAAATTAGAGTTATCCATACAAACAATATAATCGAATTTATCATAATCGGCTGCCGTTATTTTGCGGGCTCGTTTATGCTCGCAGTTAATGCCTCGCCTTTCCAATACCGCCCTCGCGGGTGGATAAACAGGGTTGCCAACCTCCTCGTATGAGGTGGCCGCGGATTCAATATAAAAGTCATTCTCCATACCCTGCTCCTTAACCATTTGCTTCATAATAAACTCGGCCATCGGGCTACGGCAAATATTCCCAAGGCAGACAAAAAGAATTTTGTGCATACCAATTTCTCCTTTGCGGTATATCAAAGACTAAACAAGACCATTTCACTAAAAACACACAACAAAAACACCCATAGAAATGGGCGTTTTTGTTTTTATCACTCTTTAACAAAAAGGTATTTCATATCAAATGGCTCGTTTGCAATAAAGATAATATCATCATATTGATTTTCTTTTATCAATTTAAGCACGCTATCGTTAAAATACTCCGTCTGACTATCTCTTATATCTAAAACATCTATTCGACCTATTGATTGAGCCAAATACGGAACTACTACATTCGCAAAAGAATCTTTTATAACTAAAACACGATGCTTGTCGTCAATATTTGTGTTTTCGATACTCACATACGAAGAATTGGCGTAAATATATGTTGCATAAGCATTAAACGGCCATTGAGATTTATCTGAAAGTTTTGTCTTATTTATAAATATATCAAAATCACCTTGTTCATCAATTTTTTTACTGGGAATTGAAAAGGTGTACTTTGAATCATTGACAGGATAATAAATTATCATATCCTCGGCCTTGACAAAACTTTTGGTGGAATTTGTTCCTATACTACCTAACAAAACATCTTTATAAACTACCTGACGGTAATTTTCTTTATCATATATGCTTGTATCAATATTGTAGTTATGTGTTTCGTTGAAATATTCACATATTTGCTTTGCGGCATATATGCCATACTCAGTTTTCCAATGATGGTCTGTTTTATAAAACAAATCATTATCGCTTATATTATCGCCCACCATTATATCCACACACGGTATACCGTATGCACCCAATTTATTATTCACATATTGGTTAAGGTTAAATAATTCTTTTGGTCGCAACCCTACCGGGCAGGAAGCCGCAAGAGTATAATCCTTATTGGGAGCATTAAAATAAGCAATGCTCACTCCCTCTTGTTTTAGAAGTTCGGAAAACGCATTCAAATATTTTAATTTTTCATCTATGCTTTTCTTTTTTTGGACAACATTGTCATCATTTACAATATACGTAAGCGTTCCGTCTTCAAGTTTGGTAAAGGTTGTTCCCGGAATATACTTCATCCCGATTGACCTACAAAACAACGCATTGCCATTCAAAAAAACATCCGAAGACATAAATGTTGACGACGAGGTTGCCGCATTGGTCAACCTATGCCATTTGCTTTCAAGACTCTTAAGCAAAGAAAGGCTTTCCTTGCTCTCGGATTTAGCACTAAGCTCATAATATTTATCAACATATTCAATTTTTTGATTTGCATCAGTATTATAACTCGATAGCTTCTCTATGCCTGTAGAAACAACCGAAAACACATAATTCCCAAACATAAAGAAAATAAAAGCTAAAAACAAAATTACAAAAATATACTTTTTAACAAAACAAAATAAATTTTTCATATTTTCCCTTTCCACTCTTAAAAATTAAAATATATGAAAGGATTATAATTTGAGCGGAGCATAAAGGAAACCGATAGCAACATAATAACAAACAGTATAATGTGCTTAACAAATACTAAATTCTTTTGCTCCATTTTTTCGCTTAGTTTTTTGGCAACGGGTGTACTAAACACAACACCTAATAATAAAATTACAGCGAAGTTTTGCAGGTGCCACAAGAAATCCTTGTTGGCGAAGCTTGCCAAGTCAAAACAAAACATTTTTGATATGTAAAAACACGCTTTAGCCATATTCTCAGCTCTGAAAATTACCCAGCTTATAATAACCACTAATAAGGTGTATGCGTTTCCGACATATTTTAAAATTTTATCCAATTTGAAGAACTTTTCAAGGATAAGGAACAAAAGGAAATACAAGCCCCAAACAATAAATGTCCAGTTTGCACCATGCCATATCCCTGTACAAAGCCATGTTACAAAAAGATTGAAAATTTGTCTTGCCGGTTTTACCCTATTACCGCCGAGCGGAATATACACATAATCCTTAAACCATGTACTTAGAGATATATGCCATCTCCGCCAAAATTCAGTTATAGATTTTGAGATATAAGGATAATTAAAGTTTTCCTCAAATTCAAAGCCAAACATTTTACCTAAGCCTATAGCCATATCAGAATAGGCTGAAAAATCAAAATATATTTGCAAGGTGTAAGCAATTGCCCCAAGCCAAGCAAATGACATGCTCATCTGTGCATCATTCATGGCATACACCGTATCTGCCACAAACCCCACATTGTTTGCTATAATCATTTTTTTGGCCAAACCCACAATGAATTTTTCAATGCCATTGGCAAAAAGGCTCATGTTTTCCTTTCTGCCTAAAATCTGCTTTTCAATTGTTGAATACCTGACAATCGGTCCGGCTATCAATTGAGGAAACAAAGCAATATATAATCCCAAATTTATTAAATTCCTTTGGGGCTTAACTTGTCCTCTAAAAACATCAATAACATACGACATCGCTTGGAAAGTATAAAAAGATATGCCGATTGGCAAAGCAATATTTGTTTTGAATAAATCTCTTTGAAGAACAAAGCCTATTGTTTCCAAGGTGAAATCAATATATTTGAAAACAAACAAAAATGACAGATTAAATATAACGGATAAAATTAAAAAAAGTTTTTTGTTTTTTCTATCCATTTGTAAACCAAAAATGTAGTTAACTATGATTGAAAAAATCATAAGAAAAACAACAAATGGTTCTCCCCATGCATAAAAAAACAAACTGCTCAAAAACAGCAAAATATTTTTTAACGCTATATTATTGCGGCAAACTGTATAATATAACAAAAGCACCACTGGTAAAAACAAAAACATGAAAACTGTAGATGAAAAAACCATAGCAATCCTCCAATATTATCTCTAGTATATTATATCTTAAAATCAACTTTATGTAAAGAAATTTTCGTCAAGCAAAGAATGACAAAATAAAAATCCCGCCCTCTTTCATAAACGAGATTTTAAGCCGTTCTGAAACCCAATTTTCAACACAACTATATTTCTATACAATATTGCCACACCGCAATTTATTGTTGCGGTATATTTTTACTCTTTTTTTCTTGAATATGGAATTTAATGATAGCAACAACTGTGATTAGAAATTCAATTCCGTAAGATATTGCCGAAGAAACCGGTGCCTTTGCAAGCAGATTATATAAAACTGCGCTTAAATGAGGAATCAACACCAAATATCGCATTAACTTAATATTTCGTATAGCAAATGTTATTGCATACATACAAGAAGCAAACATATACAAGAAGTCCCATTGTGATGATGTTCCGGACAAAACAACATAATTTATTATAATATAACTTGCAACCGTTACAAAGCACAAGCCAACAATCATATATATAGGGACCTTTTTATTGTTTTTTTCGTATGTATAGCAAATCAAACCCCTCGCAATTCCAACAGCAACCGAGACCATAGTAAAATAAGCACCCATAAACAAATAAGAAAAGGATAAAAACAAATTGCCGGTTAACTGCAAAATAAGATATTTCTTTTTATTATTGAAAAAATAGCTGCCGCAATATAAAGCAAGTGCTATTGTGCTCATAATATACGCTAATGTGTTCATTTGCCTTGCATCTTCCCTTTTAATATTTTACGCTTAATAAAGTATAGCATAAAAGCGGCGGAAAATCAATGCACAGTCTTTTTATAATTCGTGCCAAAATCACGATTTTTTATAGTTGTCGTAAAATTAAAAAAGCAAAAGAAAAAGCCACACAATGTGTGACTTTTCTTTTTAGTTTTTTGAACTTAATAGCACGGCAAAATGTGTCTGAGACAAACATTTACGTTATTCGAAATTATTGGATACTAAAGTTGACGCCTATGATAATGTTTTTATCAACTGATCTTGCTCTAAAGAATATATTGTTAGATTTAGTCACCAAAATATATTCAAATTTAAATCCTGCATCAAAATAATTTATAATACACTCATAGGTATCGGTCAAGAATAAACCTTCGTATGTCGAAACCAACTCCTTTGATGCAAAATTAACGCTTCCGTAAGTTGCCTCTCCATATCTTCCTATAAGTTGTTTTGCATTTGTATCTGAAATTCGATAATTACCCCAGAAAATTTCATCACCAACATGAAAAATATCTCTTGTATGATTCATTATACCATAATTATCTTTTTTGAAATAACTCTTCAATTCTAAAGTTATTGCATCATAATAATACAATACACTTCCTGAGTTGCCGGTTTCACCTATATACAAAATATTATCTTTCTTATTCAAATACAATTTTGGTTGATAAAACAAACCATTAATATTTTGGGATAATTTTACCAATTCGTTCGTGTTAACATTCTTTCTATATACGCTACACCACTGATCATGCTCTGAATAATAAATATATTTTTCGTCGATGCAAAACGACGAAACATCGTGTTCAAAGAAAAGTGAAGATTTTTTAGAAAAATCGGATTTTGAAAATACGTCAATTCGGCACAAATCAGGTAACGAAATATAAATTAAATCACCAATCAAATTAATTTCTGCGGGTTTTGCCGCAAGCGGAACATTAGCAACCGGCATCATGTTTTTTGAATTTATTACAACCAATCGATTATTCCCGGATGTTATAACATATATAAAATCGTTTTCGGTTGTCCAATTCACCACATTGCCATCAAGTTTATATGCTCCAACCGTAGCGTTTATATTATTCGCATTATTTTCTTCGTTTGCATTATCTGAGGCTAACAATTTCATATTTTCCGGTACATTCATTTTTTGAGTTTCAGCCTTTTCCAAAACTCCGTTATCTATGTTTTGAGCAGTTGAGTTATTGTTTGTCGCCGTTTCTTTTTCAGTATTGCTTTGAGAAGAACTGTTTTTAGTTGATTGATTTGTATTATTGCCATTTATATTATTATTGCTATTTGTATTATTATTGCTATTTGTGTTATTAGTTTGACTTGAAACTACATCAGAATTTTCATTATCGGAGTTGTTTTCTACCGAAACAACACTGCTTGAATTTGTATTTATATTTATATTTGAATCAGTGTTTTTTGTTTCTTTATTACATGCAGTCATTATAAAAATCAACAAAACACTAAAAATTACAGCTGAATATTTTTTCATAAAATTCACCTCTTATTAAATTATATGATTGAAAACGATAAAACACAAGAATTAATCAAGAGAAAATGCAGGGATAAATGAAATAATTGAACAATTGCAGTAACTATTCAAATTATCCAACTCTTTCAATCTTTGTGCCATCAAATTTTATACGGTAAAGAGTGTCGTTCTCGTGTTCGTTTTGAAAATATATCCAACCGTTAGCAACATTTATAAAGGTATTTGCGTGATTTAAATATTTATATTCATATATTTTTGTTTTCTGACTACCATCAAACTTCATTCTGCCAAATGAAGAAACCACATTGGAAGCATCACGAAAATCATGCTCAAGATAATAAACCCATCCATCATAGCCATTTAAAAAACTATATTGAATATTAGTGGTTCCGAAAGAATAAAAGCCAGTTCCATCAAGGTTTACACTTAAAATGTCATAGTTATTTGTAATTACCAGCTTTCCACCTACCAAAGCAAGATGCTCGCCACCAAAACCGGCACAAAGTATGGTTTCGCCTTTGCCGTCAACGCTACATTTATAAACCAATCCATTAGATGAATTGATATAATAAATATATCCATTGTTTACAATATAATCGCGGCACTCTGTGCGTGTAATTTGCGTTACTGAGCTGCCGTCAGTCTTCATTTTATAAAGCTTACCTCCCCAATATTTATCGGTATAGTAAACCCAATCACCATCGACATAAACTTTATAGCTTGTAACATTACTTATTTTAGTTTTCCCAGTGCCATCAATTCTTATTTTGTGAATTCCACCAACCGTACCATCCACAAAATATATCCACTCACCAACAACATTTAAGGATACTGCAGAATAATCACAAATACGTTGTATTTCGCTTTTATCATTTCTCATTCTGTATATAGTGGAATCACTGCCTGCGAAATAAACCCAATTTCCTTGTGTGGTTACTTTGCCAAACCTATTTGCATTTGAGGGAGTTGTACCTACCTTGTTGGCCACGCCTGCACTAACTACAACGTTAATAGTAGAATGTCTATCAATTTGATCGTACTCTTTGATATCTTGTGAAATTATACACCCTTCTTTTATGGTATTGCTAAATTCAATTTTATTTTCGGTTTTAATATACAAGTCAGCGCTTTTCAAAGTCTGCTCTGCTTTTTCCAACGACATCCCTTTAATATTTGGTACTTTAACAAGATCTCGGCCCTTACTAATTATAAGATTTATTGTCGAGCCTTTATCAGCCTGTTTACCTGCAAAAACACTTTGGGAAATGATGTTGCCTTTGGTTATTGTTTTGCTAAATTGTTCTTCTACAGCCACAGAGAAGCCAAGTTTTTCAAGAGTGTTTCTTGCATCTTCTGCACTGCTGTTTATAACATCAGGAAGAGTAATCTGCTCTATTCCCTTGCTTACAATAATGGTTATAAGCGTTCTATATTTTACTTTATTATCTGCATCAATATCCTGAGAAATTACAATATCTTTTGAAACTGTATCGCTATATTCATACAATGTCTTAGTTTTAAGACCTGTTTTTTTAAGCATCTCTGTAGCTATAGCTATGTTTTTTCCAGAAATCTGAGGAACAACCACACTTCTGTTGAAGTAAAAAATTAGAAAAATTGCTGTTGTAATAAGAAGTGCTGCACCTGCAATTAAGCAATGTTTGATTTTAATTTTCTTCATATAATCACCGCCTATATATAGTATAGCACACCATTGATTGTAAATCAACGAAATGAGTACTATACTTTTCCTTTCATCAGCTATTATAATAACCGATTTTGGTTAATATAATTATATACCATATTCGGTTATTATGTCAATAGGGAGGATTGATATTTATGATTTCCTATGATAGATTATGGGGTACCATGAAAGAAAAAGGCATCACTCAATACACTCTTATTAAAAAATACAATATTAGCCCTGCACAAATTACAAGACTTAAACGAAACGAAAGCGTAAGCACTCATACAATCGAAGTGTTTTGTAAAATCTTAAAATGTAATGTAGAAGATATTATGCAGTATATAGAAGATGAAGAAAAATAAAAAGCCGTGAATTCTCACGGCTTATTTTATGGCATAAAAGCGGCAGTAAATCAATGCAAAGCATTGTATGTAATGAAATATCGCTATGCGATATGAAATAATCCTTACAGATTATGAAATATTTTGTCTTGCGGCAAAATGTGAAATAAAATTCGCCCCTTAACATTTGCGAAGCAAATATTTCATACGCGTTAGCGTATTTCATAGCGAAGCTATTTCACTCGCCGAAGGCGAATTTCATTGAAAAAGAAAAGACAAGTCTTTCGACTTGTCTTTTCTTTTTCTGGAGGCACCACCCGGATTTGAACCGGGGCATAAAGGTTTTGCAGACCTCTGCCTTACCACTTGGCTATGGTGCCGTTTTTCTATTTAGTTTAATAAAGGACGCTTAAAATTTTTTAAGCGTCCTTTTGGAGCGGATTACGAGGCTCGAACTCGCTACCTCCACCTTGGCAAGGTGGCGCTCTACCAGATGAGCTAAATCCGCATAAATGGTGCCTCCGATCGGAATCGAACCAATGACACGGGGATTTTCA
>JAZRZR010000002.1:0-19804 GCA_045601525.1 Acutalibacteraceae bacterium | reverse complement strand
GCACCCTTGTAATCATCTTCGGTAAGACAAAGTTCCTCGCCGGAACAAAGCATACCGTTAGATTCAACACCACGGAGTTTGCCTGCCTTAATGTTCATGCCACAGGGTAAAATGCTGTTGTCAAGAGCGGCGGGAACAAGGTCGCCCACCTTAACGTTTTGGGCGCCTGTAACTATTTGCACAAGATTTTCTTTGCCTATGTTCATTTGGCAAATTTGCAAATGGTCGCTATTCTCATGGGGCTTTAATTCCTCAATGCGAGCAACAACTACGTTGACTAATTTGTCGCCTGCAGATTCAATCGATTCGACCTCAAAGCCTGCCATAATCATTTTATCGCAAAGCTCGTTTACCGATACATTTATATCAACATAATTTTTTAAGTGATTAAGTGAAATCTTCATATTTTGCCACCTACCTTAAAATTGGTCTAAAAAGCGCTTGTCGTTTTCGAAAAGCAAACGAATATCGCTTATTTTATAACGGGTTGTGGTAAGTCTATCAAGACCTATACCAAAGGCAAAGCCGGAATATTCCTCGGGGTCAATACCGCAAGCGGCAAGCACTTTGGGGTGCACCATACCTGCGCCCAAAATTTCAATCCAACCGCTGCCTTTACATACACGGCAGCCCTTACCTCCACATTCCGAACAAGAAACATCAACCTCAACGCTCGGCTCGGTAAAGGGGAAGAAGGAGGGGCGGAATTTAACCTTGGTATCGCTTCCGTAAATTTCTCTTGCGAATTGCTCGAGAACACCCTTAAGGTCGCACATTGTAATACCCTTATCTACAACAAGACCCTCAATTTGATGGAAAACGGGGGAGTGTGTTGCATCAACCTCATCGGCACGAAAAACACGGCCGGGGCAAATGATACGAATAGGGGGCTTTCTATCCTTCATTGTGCGGATTTGCGCCGCAGAAGTTTGTGTGCGAAGCAAAAGATTTTCGGTAATATAGAAGGTGTCCTGCATATCTCTTGCGGGGTGGTCAGCCGGGACATTTAATGCCTCAAAATTGTAGTAATCTGTTTCAATTTCGGGTCCGTCAACAATGTCAAAGCCCATAGACTGAAATATATCAATCATATCGTTAAGCACACTGTTTAAGGGGTGAAGTCTTCCAACCTTAACCTCTTTGGCCGGCATAGTTATATCAATTTTTTCTTTTTCAAGTTGTTTAAGGGTCTCGGCCGCTTTTATTTCGGCAGTTTTTTCAGCGATAAGAGCTTCAACCTCGGCTTTTGCCTGATTAACAAGGTTGCCCATAACGGGACGCTCTTCGGGTGTTAAACTACCCATCATTTTAAGAATTGCGGTAAGTTCACCCTTTTTGCCAAGATACTTAACCCTTGCTTCATCGATTTGCTGCAAATCGGAAGATGCCCCGATAGCCGCCAAGGCATCGGCTTTAATTTGTTCAAGTTTGGCTTTCATTAAAATTCCTCCAAAAAAATAAACTTCGCCCCTATAACAAGGGACGAAGTTAAAAATCTAAACTCCGTGGTACCACCCACATTTTTGCCTGAGCAAACACTCTTTGAATTTGTAACGGAATTACCCGTTGGCGCCTACTTTTGTTCAACACCACTGCTCAGAAGGGAACTTCGGACAAAACCTTTTGTAGATGTGCTTTCAGCCACGGCGCATCCTCTCTTGACAAGTATTTTTACCTACTTTTCTTCGTCAAAGCATTTACACTGTAATCTATATTATCACAGTAAAAACAATATTTCAAGTTATTTTAGTTAATTTTTCCGTAAAGTGGAAGCTCGCTATCACGCTTAGGCTCACGTGCAACCGGCTTTTCGGCAACATTTTTCTTATCGTTGTTATAGGCTTTGCGCTCACCATCAGGACTGATAACAACTCTTCTTGAGTTGCCCTCGCCGATAGAATTTGAGGTTACACCCTTTATTTCCTGAACGGCGGTGTGAATAATGCGGCGCTCATAAGGGTTCATAGGCTCCAAAGTGCGTTTTCTGCCTGTGCGCAATACCTGTGATGAAACACGCTTTGCAAGACCGATTAGAGCCTTTTCGCGTCTTTCACGGAAATCGCCTATGTTAATTGTGATTTTATAATAACCTTTAGCCGAGTTTGCGGCAAGGCTTACAAGGTACTGTAATGCAGCAAGAGTTTCACCTCTATGACCGATAACTACGCCAAGGCCCTCGCCCGAAAGGAAGAAATCAGCGGCATTGTCCTTAAGAGCCACCTTTATAACGGTATCGGTGCAACCAAGACCCTCAAGCACAGTTTTGAGATAAGCCACTGCATTAGCGGCGGGGGTGCCTTTTTCGAGTGTAGCAGAATCTACGGCATTTGCTTCGGCATCGCTTATTACTGGAGCAGTTTCTGTTTTTGTGTTTTTCTCAACCTTGCGCTCGGTTTTGGGTTTGTTCTCTTTAACAGCCTTTTGGGGCTTGTTGGCTTTTTCTTTCTTTGGTTTTACATCGGGTAATTCAATATATGCCTTAACCTCGGCATCGCTGCCACCGAAAAGGCCAAGAGTCTTCTTTTTGGGTGTTGCGATTACATCAAACTGTATATCGTCTTCATTATATTTTAATGAGCCAAGCTCGGCAATAAGGTTATACTTAGCTTGCTCGTAGGCCTCCTCAATAGTAAGGCCTTTGCCTATTGCTTCTTTAATCAAGGGTAACCCTCCTGTTAGTTGTTGTCACTGTGTGCGGAAAGAGTTTTGCTTTCCTGTTTTGAAATTTCTACGATTTTTTTAGCGCGCTCCTTAGCAAGCATTTTGTAAGGTCCGTAAAGATATTGAGTTAATGCCTGAATAACACCAGCAATCAAGCTGGAGCATGCCCAATAGAAGCCAAGACCGCAGGGAGCGGAAAAGGCAATGAATAGGGAAATGAGCGGTGTTGAAAGCATCATACCCTTCATACTCGGAGCGTCAGGGTTGTTAATCTTTTGTACGCGCATTGAGATAAGGCTTGATACCATTGCAGCTGCAAAGGCTATAAAGGGAATAAGCCAGTTTATGTTTGCGTTAGCAAAATTAAATGTAAAATGGGGCGTTTCGGTAAGATTAATACCGAAAAGGTCAAAGTTAATGGGTGAAATGGCACCTCTAATAGTTTCAACGTCCCCTGCAATAGCCTCAGGAGCAACAAAGCCGGGAGCAAAAATTTTAGAGATGATTTCAAGCTCGGCGCGAAGGTTGTTAGAAGCAATGCCAAGACCGTCCTTAACAGCGGTGATAACATTGGTATCAACAGTTGTAAGGTAGGAGATGGGGCTAATAACAAGATAATAAATGCTCATCAAAAGCAAAAGACGGAAAATCATAGGAAGACAACCGCCCGACATAGAAACATTTTCCTTTTGATAGAGTTCCTGCATAGCGGCCGAATATTTTTGCTTATCATCACCATATTTTGCCTTTAACTTATCAAGCTTAGGCTTAATGCGTGTTTGTTGAAGCTGAGATTTTTGGCTTTTTATGTTCAAGGGAATAAGTACAATGTTAATTGCCAAGGTGAACAAGAAAATAGCCAAAGCAAAATTGTCGTTGAACATACCCATAAAGAAACGAAGGATATGTGAAAAAATGTGTTCGTTGATAAAATTGAATATAGCGTTCATATTTTTACCACCTTTATAATGGCTTGTCTTTGTTTTTAGATTTCTTTTGCGGCACGGGGTCATAACCGCCTTTGCAAAGAGGATTGCAACGCAAAATTCTATAAGCGGCAAGGGCCAAGCCCTTTAATGCGCCGTGAACCCTAATAGCCTCGATCGCATAGCTTGAGCAGGACGGCTCAAATCTACAACATTTAGGCTTTAGCGGAGAAATAGATTTTTTGTAAAAATCAATAAGCAAAATTAAGAATTTACTAATCATTTTCTTGCCACATTTGTTCAGAAATTAAAAAAGATTTCAAAATAGTTGATAATTCGTAGCTTTTGTGCTTGAAAATGGCGTTTCGCGCAACGATAACAATATCACAATCTGATTTGATAAATGGAGCGCAATCGCCTATGGCGGCTCTAATCAGCCGCTTGGCACGGTTTCTCATTACCGCGCCGCCCAATTTTTTACTAACTGTAATGCCGAATTTCACGCCGCCGTATTTTTTCTTAAAAAGATAAATAACCATCGGCGGACTGACAAAGGACTTACCGCGATGATATGCACGGCGAAACTCCTTGTTGAGTTTAAGCTTATCTATCATTTTAGACCACCTTAAAAAAGAAAAGCCACCGTTTCATTCAGTGGCTCTTAATTAATAAGAGAGCTGCTTTCTGCCTTTAGCTCTGCGGCGGGCAAGAACCTTGCGACCGTTAGCAGTAGCCATTCTTTTCAAAAAGCCGTGTTCTCTTTTACGGTGAATTTTCTTAGGCTGATAAGTTCTTTTCATTGCTTTAACCTCCTTTAGAAAGGGAGAATACCCCTTATACATAACTATTACTATGTGATTATACCCTAAAAAGAGGTTAAAGTCAATAAAAATTTATAAGTTATCTTAAGCAAATAATTTCTTTATTTGTTCGAATTTAAGCAAAGCGGCGGCAACGGCAGATGTTAAAATAATTTCGGGCAACATATATGCGCCGTTGTAGCAAAGGGAATAAAGCCATGCGCTTTGCCACTCGCACCAAATATCGAATATGAGGGCGCCTGTAAAGAAGTGACAAACAAAGCGCAAGAATATAGCCAAAGCAATACCTAAAACAATACCGATATTGCCCCTTCTTTTGAATATACCTGAAAAACCTAAAACGGTATAAGCAAGCACATAGTCAACAAGATAGGTGGCAATTAAGGCGACAGGGGAAAGGCCCCAACTAAATACCTCTGTAAAGGAGATTGCAGTTTGAATAAGAGAATAAACGAAACTTGCCAAAAAAGCCCACCTTATATCGAGCATACAGCAAAGCAAGGCAATCGGCAACATACTCAAAACCGAAAGTCCTCCGCCGAGTGGCATTTCAATCTTGAAAAAGCTAAGCACCGTGGAAAGAGCAATTAAAATTGCCGAAACAGTGATTTTTTGTGTTGTGTTTGTGATTTTCATTTTTTATTTTCCTTTCATAAGTTTTGCAAATTGATTTAAGGAAAATAAAACATCCGCAGCAATTCACTGCGGATGTAGAGCTCTATTTATTCTCCTACGTCGGCATTATCCGCATCAGGTTATGGGTCGAAGGTCGCACCTTCCTCTCAGCCTGTTTACAAGCTCCCCTTTTCAATTTGCAAGGCCATTATAACACAATAATTTTTATTTGTCAATCTTTGTCAATAGGGTTTTCGTCATTTTTGTCGAGTGTATTAACCTTAAAACCACCCAAAAACTCATTGTGCGAGGGCGCAACGGGATATTCGTGGTTTAGCTCTTCGGCAATTTTATCAAGTGAAAACTCGTATTTTTTATCGAGTTGTTCCTCTTCAAGCGAATCGGCAATATCATAGGAATACCACTTTTCGATAAGAGCATCACCCTCGGGATAGACAGTTACCTTTTCCTTGCGTGCCTTTCTTGTGCAAAGACAAATAAGCATATATATAAGGAAGAGAGCGGTTGCGGCTACGCTTATCTGAATTGCAAGGGCAATCACAGGGTTTTTATAGGTGAATTCTATGTTGCTGATACCCGCTTCAACTTTAACTGCCATAAAGCCGACATTAACCTTTTCTATCTCTACGGGCTTGCCGTTAACCGTTGCCGACCAACCTTTTTCATAAGGAATTGAGAAGAAAACAAGATTGGCTTTATCACGCTCAACCGTTGCGGCAAAGCCGTTTTTGGTTTGCTCAAATTCGGTGGCTGAGGTTACGCTTAAAAGAATAGCATCATCGTGTAGTTCCTCTTTGAAGTCACCATAGATAAGCTGTTCCTTGTCAATCGGCTCCATCAGTGTGCCGTACTTTGCAATTTGCTCATCATCAAGCACAATGGCTTTAAGCATAATAGCGGCACGAAGATTTTCAGCATACTCCGTACAGTCATTATACGAAATATAATTATCGTAGCTAAAGCCATAAGGAATAAAGTTTTCATTTTCATAGATGTTGTAGCCGTCTTGGTGGTCCACATATTTGTAACCGGGCATAAGGGCTTCCTCGTTCTCAACGAAGCTTTCCTGATTTATAAGGTTAAGCACATATTTAACCGATAACAAATTTCTAATAGCATAATTTTCTACTTTGGGTCGGCTTGCCACATTACGCTCCTCGCCCACAAAGCGATAAAAATCAATTATAGATTGCGGAACGATAGAATGAAATGCATTTATTGAAGAATAGCCGAGCGAGACACCCGTATTGTCACAGCAAGAATAGGTGTCTATCCTAAATGTATCGGGCTCGCCTTCTAACTGCACATCGGCTTCAAGAATAGAGGGGATTATAACCTCGTCCTCATCGAAGGAGTGCTGTTTACCTGTGCCGATAAACACAGAGCCGTAAATAACCGAGATAATACAAACAAGCGAAAGTGCGGTGTTAAAGAATGCCACACCGTATTTCTTAAAGGACTTAAGCAGTATTGCCAAAATTACAAGTGAAATTACAGCAATGGCAACAGTTATACAAAAACGCAAAATGTAGGTGGGGTTTGTGTTTTCGGTAAAGAGACCGAAGGTTAAGGCGCCGTCTTTGTCTTTGGTGGGGAAAAGACCTATCACAAGACCGAATGCGGCGGTAATAAAGGCAACCCATTTGAGAGCCGATTTGCGCTCGGCGGCGGCTTCACGGTCCTCAAGCACCATAACTGTGGCAAGCACGCACATAAGAACGGGCATATAGAACCAACGGGCATAGTAGGCGTGGTTAAGGGCCGAGAAAAGACTGTTAAGAATTGGGAAAAGGGCAAATACAAAACTTGTACAAATAATACGCTTTAGCCAATTCCCTTTATTCTTTTGGCAGTATGCAAATACGCCAACCATACTAAACAACGGCAACCAAGCGCCGAGAGAAGACCATTTCACATTGGCATCAGGGAAGAAAACGGGGCGAGCAGGAATATCGGGCGGGAAGAAGAAACATTCGATAATATTTAGGTAAATTTGTTCCTTGCCATACATAATGGCATTCCAACCTGTAAGAATTTCGTTAATTCTATCAAGTGAAAGGGTAGAATAAATTGCGGGTAAAAGCAGTATCGCCGACATTAAAAGGCCTATAACCGCCTCTATAAATAAAATTAAAAATCTACCAAAGGTAAGTTTTACGGCTTTGCTAACAACACGAATTATTAGATAAATAAGCACGAAAATAACCATACCAAAGAAGAAATAATAGTTGACTGTACAACTTAAGAATACGCAAAAAGCGAAGAGACCACGACGATTTTCAGTAAGCAAAAGCTCTAATGATAAAAGCAAGAGGGGGAATACGACAATCGATTCGTGAAAGTGGTTGAAAAATGTGTTATAGATTGAAAAGCCGCAAAATGCATAGAGAATACCGCCGAGCCTTGCCGCTTCGGGTGTGCGGGTGAAACGGCGTATGTAAAGATATGCGGTGAGTGCGGCACAGGCAAACTTCAAAATAAGCAAGGGGCCCATAAGATAGGGAACAAGCCAGTTAGGGAACGGAATAGTTAACCAAAAGAAAGGACTACCGAGCAAATAAAAGGCATACGAGCCCAAAAAATCGGCGCCTAAATCGGTTAAAAAGTTCCAACCGAAATTGCCTTCACGCACTGCGGCGTGGCACATTTGATAAAAGGGTATTTGTTGCACATTAAAGTCCCCATAAAAGAGAAAATAACCGCCATCGGCAATAATAAAGGGAACGAAAACGGCGGCGGCAGTAATCAGCGCAATAAAAAATGTGCTGAATTTAAGCTCACGCGAGGGCTTTAACGACATAGCCTTGTTGTAAGAAAATCCCATATTTTTATTCTCCCAAAATTTTTCTATATTGCTATTATAACAAATTATGATATAATATTCAATAGAAAAGGATAAAACAAAGATACAAGAGGTAAGGGAAATGGGCAATCATTTTTACGCAATGCTGTCAAGGATGAAATATATTAACCGATGGGGTCTTATGCGCAATACGAGGGAGGAAAATTTAAGCGAGCATAGCTTAGAAACCGCAATTATTGCGCACGCCTTGGCAACAATTTCCAACAATAAGTTTGGCCAAAACGTAAACGCTGAAAAGGTGGCATTAGCGGCTATTTTCCATGATACTACCGAAATTATAACGGGCGATTTACCAACACCGATAAAGTATTACAACACCCAAATCAAAGAGGTTTATAAAGATATAGAAAAAAAGGCTCAAGAACAACTTATTGCTTTGTTGCCCGATTATATGAAAAATGATATCGAGGCCGTTTATAATATGGATGCCCAAACCGAAAAGTTTGTTAAGGCGGCGGATAAAATTTCGGCGTATATAAAATGTCTTGAGGAGATAAAAATGGGCAACAGCGAATTCAAAAATGCCCTTAAAAGCAACGAGGCGGCAATTAAAAAACTTAATATGCCCGAGGTTGATTTGTTTATGGAAGATTTTATTCCTTCATATAGCCTTTCACTTGATGAACAAAGATAAAGAGAAGCCCGACTGTTGTCGGGCTTCTTTTTACCTTGAAATGATTTTTTCGGCTATTTTAGAGGAAATATCCTCAAAGTGAGAAAAATCCATAATATCAATATAGTATTTTTCGATTATATCGTGTAAGAGCTTGGCTTCTTTAAGGGAATTAACGGCACCCTCAAGCAGTTCTTTACAGATACGGCGGTTAAAGGTTATTTTTTCTTTATTTTTGTGAAGAGCAGAAATATCGGTAAAGCGCCGTGCGTGTATCCTACGCTCATCACTGTTTATTAAAACTCCACGCCTTTCACTGCAAAAAGCAAGTTTTAATTCGGGTATAATTATGTGGTCTATAATTTCGTTTGGCAAAATGGGGTTTTTAACTGTGATAATTTCGTAATTATGATACAAAGCAATATCCCGTATAATTGTCATAAATATTGAGGAAACAGCGCCGTATTGATCGCAAATCACGATTTGTTTATCGGATAAATGATTGATTGTATCCCCGAAAAAGATAAAGCCTTTTGGCGTAACACCGCTTAAAAAACGGACCCATTCCTTTTGGCCTTTTCCCATACCTTTAATATGTTTATCGGCTATATCGGCGGCATAGAGAGATGCTTTTTCAATATCGGTGGCCGAAAGCGCATATGAAAAGTTTGTTCTAAGTAGCTGCCCTGCCGCTTTAATGTAACCCGATGCCTTTTTATGCGCTAAAGAATTCAATTTGTAAAGATTAAGTATTTCTTGTTCCTTGCATTTAAGTTTTTCTTCATCCCAAAATGCGCCTGTATTTACGATTTGCTCACAAATAGCGGGATATTTTGGCTCCACAGGGTGAGGCAGGGTACCATCTAAAACGATGACCTTTTTATCAGGAAAAATCACGCCGTCAAGGGAATCGGGGTCACTGCTGCAAGGGCAATAAAAGGTGTTTATTTTTTTGTTGGAAACCCGTTTTGCAATACTTCGCATAAGTGACGATTTGCCTGTACCGGCGCCGCCCTTTATTATGTATGCAAGCCATCCTTTTTCGGCATCGTAATTATTGCCAAACTCCGAAACAAAACCGTTAGCACTGTTTGTTGCTAAAAAAAATTCAGGTAAACTCATATAAATACCTCCGTATTTATAATATTCACCTAAATTTGTCTTTGACACAGTAAAAAATATATGATAAAATAAATCGAGTTAATTGAACGGCTGCGGGCGTATGCCTGAGGAAAGTCCGAGCTCCACAGGACAGGATAACAGCTAACGGCTGCCGAGGGTGACCTTAGGGAAAGTGCAACAGAGATATACCGCCGTATTTACGGTAAGGGTGGAAAGGCGAGGTAAGAGCTCACCGATTATTCGGGTAACCGAGTAAGCCTGTAAACCCTACCCGGAGCAACACTAAGTAGGGCTATACACTTGTCCGGTGTGCCCTGAAAAGTGGCTTGAGCTGCAAAGCGATTTGCAGTCGAGATAGATAGTCGTTCACGACAGAACTCGGCTTATAGATTAACTCAATCAAAAAAGAGATGCCTTTTGGCATCTCTTTTTAATTTTAGAATATTTTATGTTTTTCAAGGGTGGGCGTTAGCTTATCCACAATAAAGGAAGCTAAAAATGCGATACCGATACCAAGCAAAACGCTCACAAGAACATCGGTAGGATAATGAACATATAAATAAAGCCTTGAAAATGCGATTATCACCGCAAGAATAACTGCTGGGATACCAAGTTTCTTGTTCCTTATAAGCAAAGCAACAGAGGCCTCTATTGAGGAAATGGTGTGACCAGATGGAAAAGAAAAACTATGTAGTTTTTCGATTAAAAGGGAAACCTCGGGGTTTAGGTCGTAAGGGCGAATTCTTGCCGTAACATTTTTAAGAAACAAGTTGCAAACTATGTAGCCTATTAGTAAGGCGATTCCCATTGAAAGACCTGCTTTTCTTGTCTTTTTGAATATGAGTAAAACAACTGCAAGGGCTATCCAAAAAAGACCGCCATCGCCAAGCTTTGTGATTACGGGCATAATTTGGTCAAGCACTGCACAGCGTAAATTTTCTTGAATCCAATCTAAAATACCAAGCTCAAATAAATTAAATATCATACTATTCACCTATACTTTGCATATCAATAATTTTGTAAGAATTGCCTGATTTTTTGATATAAACATATTTATCAAAGTTATCACGGTATTCACGGGTTTTATAGCGCAATACCTGTGTAAACTTTACTCGGCAGCAGTAAATATCGTCGGTAAACTTATGCGTTTCGGTTACCTTTTCACCCTCAAAGGAGTAGGAAGCCATTTCCCAGCCGTAAGAAACATCGATAGATTTTAACTTCTTGTAAAATAGGGTTGAGGTATCAAGATACTGTGTCACAGTTTGGATATTACTGTGGTTTTGCATATACTTGGCATAAGCCTTGCTGCCCTCAAGCGAAAAGGCGTTGACTTTGTCAAAAGTGGTATTATCAATATCCTGTTTTACGGTGTAACTGTTACCGTTTTGTATAACCTCTAACGCATTACCGTTAAAGGTTGCGGTAATATTAACATCGGTTGAAAGCAAGGGGCCTACGGTTACGGTTTGCTTGTTAATAATTTTTTTGCCGTCAAGTTCTTCTGAAACTGCGAGGGTTTTAATGTCTTCCACTTCAATTTGTTTACCGTTTATTGAAAGTGTGGCACCCTCGGGGAAGGAAATATCAACGGTAGCAAAAAGGCTTTCCTCAAGTTGATACTTGCCGAGATAATAAGGTTTTACGCCGAAGAAACGAGCCTTGTCAGATTGTTTGAAGAAAAGAGTCATAATAGTCTGGTCATTTACCTTAACGCTATATGCTACGGGGTGTTCGTTATCCTTTTTGGGCGATGAGGTTATAACTAAATCGGAGCCATTTTTTATTTCATTAAAGCGGTTGTTTATAGCCTCCTTTGTTTCATATTTAGAAACAGAAGAATTATATTCCTCGCCAAAGGCGAAAAGGTCGCCTTTATCTAAATAGTTTTCAACAATTTGGTTGGCTTGCGTTAGTGGCTGAGCCTTTTCAAAGGTGGATAACCAACAAAAAAGAATTATAAGAGCAGTGCCTAAAATTGCACCTAAACCTATAAGTGCGCCGAAGTAAATTTTATAAAACAAAGATTTTGGTTTCATAATTATTCCTCCGTAACAATAAAATAGGTCGGCAAGGTACGGGGTAGGGTAAAGGCTTTGTAATGGTTAACCATTCCTTGCTGCTGATATGTGTCAAGCGAAGAGGTGTCAAGATTATATGTTTTGGCATAATCTTTGAAGAACATCATTGCCGAGCTACCGCCGTCAAGCATACCTGCGCGGCAACAGCCGTATTCCACAAGAATATCAATAACATCGTTTTTAGTGGCACCTATACTGCTGGCAGTTCGGCCATCGGTCACAAGCATAACAACAGTACCGTCAGCACGTTGGCCTATTGCGGTGCGCTGTGCGGTGCCTGTGTTTTTATCGCTGTAATGAAGCTTAACCTGTTCGCCTGCCTGTTCAATAAGCACATTTCCCGTTTGGAAAGAAACACCGTCGCGCACACCTAAGGCCTCAGCCTCACTTTTTGTAAGACCTTCACGGCAAACGAGGGTGTTGTTGTTATCAAAGCCTATAAAGGTGCGTTTTCCGCCGTCCGACCAAACGTTTTTGCCGTAAGAATAGGTAAGTCCCATAGGGGCGGCACCTGTACCTCGGCCGCCGATATCCGAAAACTCACCGCCGTTTATAGCAGCAAAGGCGTTATATTTTTTAACGGCATCAAAGATGTTGATGCCAACAGTAGCACTTGAGAAATTGTCTGATGAAACGCCAACCTTGATACGAGATGGGTCCTTAACCAAAATCATATAGGCCTTAAAGTTAGGCTTGTTTATAAATTCAAGCTTAACGCCGTTAACGGCTGACTCCCACTCATCAGGAGTAGTCTCAATAGCACCAATATCAATAATATCGGTGTTGACCTTTTCACTGTTTTGCATAATTTCATTTATGGTTTTATCGGTTAAGAAAAGCGACGGAACCCATTTGGTAGCGCTTGCTTGTTTTGCCGAAAGCACAAGCATGTCCCTGACTGTTGTGCTCGGTCCGTTGGCCAAAATAAGACCTGCTGAAAAGGCGGTTACAAGAAGCAATGCTATAACTGTACCAATGCACAAAAGCGTTCTTAAAATAATTTTTTTAATACTCAATTTTTAACCCTCTTAATTTTTTTCTTTTTGTCGGCAAAAACCCAACTTTGTTGCACTCGGTAACTGATAAAGAAAAGAACAGTATCAACAAACACCTTGAAAATGGTATCAAGTGCGGTTGTGGAATTTATAAGAAAACCGAGCAAATAAACAAGAATTGCCGATAAAAACATTTGCGGAACAGCAACCGAATAATATTTCAAAAAGGTTTTGACTATTGGAGTGTGGGCATCAAAGACCTTTTTGCGATTTATGGTGAAATTAGTAACCGAGGAAAAAAGACGGGCAAGGGCGGTGGCTACTAAAACGGTGGAGGCACCGAAAAATTCACGACCAAAAAGGTTTATTAAGAAGAATAAAACCACATCCACCAAAAAAGAGGCTAAGGAACTGATAATATAGTTGATTATAAATCCGTAAACCCTTATTGAATCGGCTATGGCTCTAAAATGTGTGCCCGAATTTTCTTCGAAATAAAGAGTTTCAATTTTTTGTTCACTAAAGGGGATATTCAATTGCTTGAATTTTATAAGCATATTGGTTTCGTATTCAAAGCGCTCCCCCTTTATGTTTAACAAGGCGGGTAAAACACCCATCGGGAAAACCCTAAGGCCCGTTTGTGTGTCCGAAATATTTATACCGCATAAAGTCTTAAAAACAAATGAGGTTAAGCGGTTACCAAAACGACTTTTCTTTGGCACCTGGGGCAGCGAAAAATCACGACATCCAAGAACCACTCTTGAAAAATTGGAATCAGCACAGGCCTTCACCGAGGATAGAACATCATCGGGATGGTGTTGACCGTCCCCATCAACCGTTACAACACAATTTGTGTCCCTAAAATTTTCGGTTATATATGAAAAGGCGGTTTTAAGGGCATAGCCTTTTCCGCGATTTTTTTCGTATCCGAGAAGGGTGATAAATTCGTCAGGTTCGGGAAATGCGCCAAGACATTCAGGGGCACTGCCATCATTTACAACAACAAATCTTGTAAAACCAACCTTTTTAAGAGAATTTACGGTTTCACACAGTTTTTTATCGGGGTCAAGCGACGGGATAACAACGCAAACCTTATCTAACATAATTTACCCTCCTTTTCTAAAAGAAATTTATTTTGACTAATCATACATATTATAATATTATAATACAAAAAATACAAGGCTAAAAATTGTGGCAAAAAAATAAAGGGTACAAATGTACCCTTTATTTTAATTTACAATAATACGATGCATTTATCGGGACAAACCTCTGCGCATTTTCCGCAAGAAGTACATTTTGAAAAATCAATACTCGCTAAATTGTTTTTCACCGAAATAGCCTCTGCCTCGCACACCTTAACGCATTTCATACAACCAATGCAGGCCGCTTCGCACTTTTTACGGGAAACGGCACCCTTTTCGGTGTTAGAACAAGCCACCGCATAAGAATTAGCTGCGGGGATAATATCGATTATTCCCTTAGGACAAACAGCCGCACATTTTCCGCAAGCAATACAAACCTCACGGTTAACCTTTGCGGTGCCGTCTTCAAGTGAAATAGCGCCGTATTCGCAAGCCTTTGCGCAGTCGCCAAAACCGAGACAAGCAAATTTGCATTCATACTGACCGCCGTACAAAAGCGAAGCGGCGGCACAGCTTTGAGCACCCGAATATCCAAAATCAAGTTTTGCTTTATCTATGCCGTGATTACAGCGTACAAAGGCAACCTTTTTTTCACTTTTAATCTCAACACCGAGGATTTTGCTCAAATTATCGGCAGTTGTTTGACCGCCGGGAGTGCAAAGATTGGGTGCAGCCTCACCTGCAGCGATTGCTGCGGCATAACCATCACACCCCGAGAAACCACAGGCACCGCAATTAGCACCCGGCAAAGTTTCTCTTATTTCGGCAACCTTTTGGTCAACGGGAACCGCCATAAATTTAGAGGCAATAGCCAAAATAAGTCCGGCAACAAGGCCTATTCCGGTAATGATTAAAATAGCATATAAAACTCCCATGTTAACCTCCTATTCCCGCAAAGCCTAAGAAGGACAATGCAACTATTGAGGCGGCAATAAGGGTAATCGGCAAGCCCTTTAAGAAGGAGGGTATGCTTGATTCCTCGATTCTTTCACGAACACCCGCAAAAATAACCATTGCAAGCATAAAGCCAAGACCTGCCGCTACGGCATTAACAAGAGATTCACCAAAGGAAAAGCCTTTTGTGAAGTTAAGAATTGTAATACCTAAAACGGCACAGTTTGTGGTGATAAGGGGCAAATAAACGCCGAGAGCCTTATAAACCGAGGGTATATATTTTTTAAGTACAATTTCCAAAAACTGTACAATAGCCGCAATTACAAGGATAAACACGATAGTTTGTAAATATCCAAGACCTAAAGGCACCAAAACCCAAGCATAAAGGGGATAGGTAACGGCTGTTGAAATAAGCATAACCAAAAGCACGGCAAGGCTCATACTAAATGCAGTGCCAAGCTTTTTAGAGGTGCCGAGGAAGGGGCATATACCGAGAAATTTTGACAAAATCATATTCTCGGTGAGGATACCCGCAATCAATATTGTAATAACACTTTGAATTGTCATATCCTACACCTCCTGAGCATTTTGGCAACTGTCCTTAGCGGGACAGCCCTTGCAACCGAGCGAGGTTACCTCTTTTTTGCCGAGACGCTTCGCAATTGCGTTTGAAAGAGCAACCAAAATACCAAACACAAAGAAGCCACCGGGAGGCAAAAGCATAACAACCATCGGGTCAATAAAGTTTACGGTTACAGGTAGAGAAAAAACAGTACCCGCGCCGATAAGCTCGCGGATGATACCCATAAGGGTTATGGTGGCGGTAAAGCCAACGCCCATACCAAGCGCATCAAGCACACTCGGTAATATCGGGTTCTTAGAGGCAAACATTTCGGCTCTTCCCAAAATAATACAGTAAACAACAATCAAGGGAAGATAAATACCGAGTGCCGCATCAATGGCAGGGAAAAATGCCTTAACAAGCATTTGAATTATGGTTACAAAGCCCGCAATTATTGTAATGTATGCGGGAATTCTCACCTTGTCAGGAATAATGTTTCTAAGCAATGAAATTACCACATTGCTACCAAGTAAAACAAGAGTTGCTGCAACGCCCATACCAATGCCGTTTATAGCGGCGGTGGTGATAGCCAAGGTGGGACAGGTGCCAAGCACCAATCTCAAAACGGGGTTTTCTTTAATGATACCATTGGTAAAAATGTTTAGATATTTTTTATCTTTCATTGTGCTACCTCCTGTATCGCAAAATATTCATCAATAACTTCAAGCGCCGCATTTACGGCGTTTGTTGCCGCCTTTGAAGAAATTGTAGCGCCCGTTACGGCGTTTATTTCGTTTTTAGCACTGTCAGCACCGTTTTTGATAAGAATAATATTTTTAGTTTTATCCTTGAATTGACCGTAGAAATCGGGCTTTCCTACATTTTGGCCAAGACCGGGTGTTTCATCGGCAATGGATAAAACATTAACACCTATTACCTTTTTATCGGGTGAGATAGCTGTCATAATTTTAACCTCGCCACCGTAGCCCTTTGCCGAAGAAGTGACGATATATCCCTTTATTTCATCACCCGATTTAGCGGCATAAAAGGCTGTGACGGGGAAAGCCTTGTCAAAAGTCAAATAATTGAGTAAATCTTCATATTCACAGTCAGGAATAAGTGTCGCCATCGCCTTGTTTTGATTTTCTTTTTCAATATCGGCAATCTTGTCGGCCGTTAACAAATTGGTAAGAGAAAGGGCTGCCGAAATAATTACACAAATCGCGGTGAGCACTGCTACGGGAATCAAAATGTCCTTTGATTTTTGCCAAAGGTCAGATAAAATTTGTTTTACCTTATCCATTTTTCTTACCCTCCCATCCAAAAGGTTTGGGTGCGGTAAGACGGTTTATGTGAGGCACAAGCAAGTTCATAATAAGAATTGCATAAGAGGTGCCCTCGGGCAGTGCGCCGAACATGCGAATAACCACACATATAGCGCCGCAACCGATACCGAAAATGAGTTTGCCCCAATTATATGTTGGGCTTGTAACATAGTCTGTTGCCATAAAGATTGCGCCAAGCATAACGCCGCCGCTGAGTATTGCGGCAAGTCCGTTAGAGCCTAAGGCATAGCTCAATACAAATACAGTACCTATAAAGGAAAGCGGAATAATTGGATTTATTACACGGCGCATAATAAGATAAATACCACCGAGCAAGAGCATAATTGCACTTGTCTCACCTATGCTGCCGCCGTGCATACCTAAAAACAATTCCTTTAAGGTATAGGCGCCGCCGTTGGCAAGGGGAGTGGCCGAGGTTATAACATCACTAAACGGCTCGTAGAAGGTAGTCATAGCAGTTGGGAAGGAAACCATAAGTACGATACGAGCGGTCATAGCAGGGTTTGCAAAGTTCTTACCAACACCGCCAAACATTTGCTTCACAACTATTATGGCAATAACGCTTCCGAGCGCCGCCATCCATAACGGAAAACGGGAGGGGAGGTTTAAGCCAAGTAAAAGACCTGTAACAACAGCGGTCAGGTCACCAAGTGAATTTTCCTTTTTAAGAATCAAATTCCAAACAAATTCGGCAAGGAGGGCAGCAACTACCGAAACCAATACAACAAGTAAGGAGCGCAAGCCGAAAATTATAATACCGAATATCGTTGCGGGCAAAAGGGCAATAATAACATCGAGCATAATGCCTGCGGTGGTATCGGGAGCGCGCAAATGCGGAGAGGAAGAAATAGTGAGTTTATTTTGCATTGTTGTTCCTCCTCAAAATAGATTTTGCGGTGCGCATAGATTGTGTTAAGGGGCGCCTTGCAGGACAAACGAAACTACAACTGCCGCACTCAATACAATAATTAACATTAAGACCCGAGAGGGTTTCAAAATTATTTGTGTTAAGAGAAGCCTCGATCTTTGCGGGGGCCAATTTCATAGGACAGGTATTAGCACATCTTCCGCAACGGATACAAGGTGTAGATTTAAGTTTGTTATCAGGCTCCATAACTAATATTGCATTGTTTTGTTTTAGAATTGGGCTTTGGGTATCCTTAACAGCAATACCCATCATCGTGCCTCCGTAAAGCACCTTTTCGGCATTTTCACTCGCACCTCCGCAAAATTCAATAACATCGGCGATTGATGTGCCTATCGGAACTATAATGTTTTTAGGCTCTATGGCGGCGGTGCCCTCAAAGGTAATGCGCTTTTTGGTTAAGGGCATACCCGTTTTAACAAAGTTGTAAAGGGTTGCAACTGTGGTTATGTTCATAACCACACAGCCAACATCGGCAGGGAGTTTGCCCATAGGGATTTTACGCTTTGTGGTTGCGTAAACGAGCATTTTTTCAGCGCCCTGTGGGTAAGAGGTGTGAAGCCGCATAAGTTTTACAGTATCATCGGCATCCTGCTTGTCGGTGGCGATTTGATAAAGTTTTTCAATGGCTTTCGGCTTGTTGCCTTCGATGGCAATAATTATCTTCTTGAACTTGAAAATATCTTTAAGAAGATAAACTCCGCCGATAATCGCATCAAAATCTTCCATACAGGTGCGATAGTCACTCGTAATATATGGCTCGCACTCGGCACCGTTGATAATAAGGGTGTCAATAGCCTCGCTTGTAGCGGGGGCAAGTTTAATATGAACGGGGAAGCCTGCGCCGCCAAGACCAACAAGGCCGCAATCTCTCGTCGCCTTCACCAAATCGTCGGCATTGTTTATCACAGGTGGAGCAAGGGAAGGCTCGGGCTTCATTTCTCCATCCGATTCAATAGTGATAGCATCGGCGGAAATGGCAGTGACGGTACCCGATACACTCGAATGTATGGGGGAACTGAAGTTGTTTTCACTGTCGGCAATCTTTGTGCCGACAAAAACCTTGTCCCCAACATTGACAATAGGCTCACAAGGAACACCGATGTGTTGCTTTAGCGCAAGCTTTACAGTAGCGGGAGGCGGCATAATAATGCTTTCAAGCTCGGCAGTATCTTTAAGATGGGGCAGCTCAGCGCCGCCTCTTATGATACCGACAGGACTTAAAATCTTTTCAGGTTGTTTCATAAGAACCTCCAAAAACGATTTTTATTAAAGTGATTTTCGGCAAGCCGAAAAATAATATATATAATTACTAAATCAGTATATCATAAATGATTGCATTTTTCAATAAATAGTTAATAAATAGACAAATACAAATTGTACAAATAGAACAAAAAGACACTTAAAAAAAGTGATAAAAATAAGAATTTCAAATTTGTAATAAAAAAGGCTTGCAAAAACATAATAATTAGTGTATAATATTCAAGCACAAGAAACTAAATATCGCGGGATGGAGCAATCTGGTAGCTCGTCGGGCTCATAACCCGAAGGTTGTTGGTTCAAATCCGGCTCCCGCAACCAAAAACCTTCTCGGACGAAGTTCGGGAAGGTTTTACTTTTTCACTTTTCACTCTTCACTTTTCACTAAATCCGTCCGAGAAGATTTTTGGAGGTAATAAGTAATAGTGAATAGTGAAGAAGTATTCTGCAAGGCTTCGCCTTGCTTTTTCAGTTTATACAAGATATAATAAGTTTAAGAGGTGAAAGTGATGAAAGAAAGCCAGTTGATGATAAAATCAAAAGCGTTTGCGCTTGATGTTATAAAGGTATGCAAGGAGTTAAGAGTGGCAAAGTGTGAGTCTGCTCTTATCAATCAATTTTTGCGTTCAGGAACAAGTATCGGCGCAAACATAAGAGAAGCGTTTTATGCTCACGGTAAGGCTGATTTTATCGCAAAATTACAAATTGCATTAAAAGAGTGCTCTGAAACTGAATATTGGATCGAGTTGCTTTTGGAAAGCGGATATTATAACGACAAATCTTTGCTTGATAACTGTACTGAGGTCAAACGAATTTTAATTTCTTCCATCAACACCGCTAAACAAAACACCGAAAAATAACGCTGGACTTTTGAAAATCTTTCGGTATAACCCGTTGTTTGAAAGGCGGCAGATTATATGGAAAACGATTTAAAAATACTGTATTTTGTTAGCGGTA
>JAZRZR010000001.1:0-57900 GCA_045601525.1 Acutalibacteraceae bacterium | reverse complement strand
GAGGAACAAAAAAAGGAGGCGATAGAGGCACCTTCCATAAGGAAGGTGCCTCTATTTTTATAAAAATAATTTATGTTATAAATGTAAAATTGGAATTTTCTAAAAGATGTCGGTAAATGTCGCAAGTTGTATATGTATAATATTCTTGCAAAATTAAAAATAAGGGAGTATTATACTAATGAGATTTTTAGATGAAATGTTTTCGGCGGGCGTTTGGGGCGATAAAACACCTTCGCCTCCAAAATGGAACAAGTGGGTACATCAAAATTTAAGCAATAATCATTGTCCGGAATGTTTAATGCTTGATTGCTGTTGGTTTTTGAATGACAAAAAACCAAAATGGCCGCATCATCCGTTTTGTCATTGTGTTTTGGAAGATATCCAATACAACGATGTACTAACCAAATGTACATCTGACAGTGCTTATAGTAAATTTGATATCTACTTATTTAACATTGAAGGACGATATACTGATGATAAGAAAAAATTATTTGAAGACTGGGGATATACATTAGACGATGGAAAGTGGTTGCAAAGCGAAATTAATAAACAAGGATTAGAAAAGTATATTTCGGGTGATTATGAAATTGGTTGTTTGGATGAATATGGTCAAAGAATAAGTATAAGAGTAGAAATTCCTCGAAAAGATAATGAAGGGATAGTATCCTTCATAACTGGTTGGATGGCACGACCTGATGGGCATATACAATTAGCAACACCGTATGGAGGGAAATAATATGAAGTATCTTGATTGCGTTGAACTTATTGTTGAAAAAGAAAAATATGGAAAATATGGCATACACAAGGGTATGCAGGGCATTATTTGGTTGGAAGAATCAATTAACGGGACTTGGGATGTCTTTTTTGACCTACGGGGTGATCATGCCCCAATAGGTGATATCGCCATAGAAGAGGAAGATTTAAAGCTTATTCCCAAAATAGATACAAGAGTTAACGAACAAATCAAAGCAAAATTTGATACATAAATGTATCTTTTGCAAAGCGATGGTACACCCATCTCATAATATCAATAAAATTTTCGATTTTTGAGATAGGTGTTATTAAATATATGTAACCCACTATGACACTTTCAAGTTTTGAAAGTGTCATTTTCTTGTGCTATAAAAAGAAACAAGGGAGACACTTCCTTACGGAGTGTCTCCCTTAGCCTCACATTTTTCGTTTACAATATTTTGAAAGATAAGAGAACCGTCACCTGTGTTGCGGTTTCACTGTGGGGCCGAGCCGTTACGCCTTGACTTTGAAAAGGACACGGCGATTTTTGGCCATACAGTCCTCCTTTTCCAGTAGGTTATCATGGTGGAAGGGCTCAAAAACAGTGCCGTCGGGAGAGATGAAGCAGCCTTTGCCGTCGGGCTTAAGGGTATTCACATCCAACTCGCCGTCAAATTCGGGGTCACATCCCAACACGAGAGGACCGAATTCGAGGGTGTAGCGCCCCTCGTTTTCGTGCCAGAAACGAGTGCAAGGCAGAACGCGGAGGGCCTGCTCGAAGGTCAATTCACATACTGTGCCTGCCTTGAGTGACAAAGCAACCTCAAGGAAGCCGTCCTTCTCGGTGAAGGCGGCGGGAGCACCGTTGATAGTGATGGCGGGGTCGAGCATCCACTGGGGACGGAAGAAGCGAAGTATGGTTTTGCGGCCGTTACCCTTTTTGACGGTGAAGCAAACGGTGCCTTTATCGGGATAGTCGCTCTGGACCGAAACGGTCTCGCCATCGGTCAAGTTGGCGGTAAAGTCGAAATAGAAGGGAAGGGTCAGGGTGCCTTCCCCTTCGTAGAGAGCATGATGAACGGGGTAGGCAAGCCCCTCGGCACCTCGCATGGTACAGCACCAAAAAGCTTCGTAGATTCTTTCGTGAGCACGGAGGAAGCCGTCTCGTCCCGTCCACTCACAACCAAATCCGCCGTTAAAACGCTGGGCACGCATGAGGGCCGACCACCAAATCTTATGGGACATTTCCAAATAGGACAACTTGCCTGTTTCCTCCCACAATTGACAGGCCAACATATAGGAATCGACAATGCCGCAAGGCTCGGTGTGACCTGCGCCGCCAAAATTGTTGATGTTGGCGTAATGAATGGTCATACCGTGCTTGATGAAATCGTCGAAATACTTCTCAATGATGTCCAAAAGCTCTTTCTCTCGCTTGACACGGTAGACTCGCATGAGTCCTCGCATACAGGTCAGCGACGCATGGGTTTGCAGTTCTGCCGCCACATAATCCATATGACGAAATTCGTTCAAGAGCGCATCGATAAGTTCACCAATTTCGGTGTGCAGGGGCTCCTCGTCAATCAGTTGCCATGCCTCGCCCAGTGCGTCAAAGCACATAAAGATGCATCCCGTATCGGAGGAGAGGCGCCATTCACGGAAGTGTCCTGTCGTGTGGCCGATAGCCGCCTTGTCGGATGCTACTACTCTATCGTTGGCGGTGCGGGGGTAGTTGGGAAGATGCTCCTTAACCGGCAAATAGAGGTTGCGGAGGATGGTCTTGACATCATCAAGATATTTGCTATCTCCTGTTTGGCGGTAGTAGGCCATAAAGGCGCGCATGAGCCAGTTTTGGGCCGAGTGCATTTGCTCGTTGATGTCTTCAAGATTTAGTTTATCATTGGGCTCACTGCGGTAGCCTTCGTCGTTCATCAAGCTGTATATCCACTCGATTAGCTCGGGAAGATACGCCGCCTTGGTGTGAAGTGCCTCTTCCCCGTGAATGAGAGCCAACATGGCCCGTCCCTCCCAGTCGCCGGGCCAGCCGACACTGCAACAGGGGGAGAGTCCCGCCATACCAGCACGGAAGATGGGGTCGTGTAGGCGGGAAAAGTTTTTGATGAGGCGTCCGCGCAATTCGCCCTCTACCGTTACATTGCGAATGTCGATGGGTTTCATAGTCGTTGCCATCCTTTATTAAATTCTTTTATTTCCAAATTTGCGAATTTATTTGCAATAATTTTCAATATAACTGTCGATTGCCTTGGCGATAACCTCTTTGGCGGCCTCGGCACCACGAATTTCGTTTACAACCGTTTCCTTTCCTTCAAGTTCTTTGTATACCTTAAAGAAATGGCGTATTTCGTCAAACTGGTGTACAGGGATTTGGCTGATATCGGTATAGTTGTTATAGGTGGGGTCATCAAAGGGAACGGCAATAATTTTTTCGTCGTTACGACCGTTATCAAGCATTGTCATAACGCCTATCGGGTAGCAACGAACCATAGTCATCGGCAAAATATTTTCACTGCAAAGCAAAAGCACATCCAAGGGGTCAAAATCGTCGGCATAAGTGCGGGGGATGAATCCATAGTTTGCAGGATAATGAGTTGAGGTGTAAAGGATACGGTCAAGTTTTAGAAGGCCGGTGTCCTTATCCATCTCATATTTACATTTACTGCCCTTTTCAATCTCAATTACTGCCATAAAATCGTCTTTGCCAACTCTTTTTGGGCTAATGTCGTGCCAAATGTTCATAAAAACACCCTTTCTTTAATTTTGCTTGCGCACAACCGCATACTCATCATCAAGGCGGAAAAACGGACAACGCTTAAAATTGCTTGAAAAGAGTCTTGAATAATCATCCTCATCCATATCGGCGGTGCAAACATACTCTTCGGTCTCATCATCATAAACATAGTTTACGCAATTTTCGCAATCCATAAAACCCCTCCTTGCTTTACAATTATATCAAAAAATCCCACAATAATCAATTAAAAATAATTGTAAGAAATATATAAATATGTTATAATTAACTAATCATAAAAAATTTAGGACAAGGCAAGGAGAAAACGAAGTGTCATTTCCGCTTGAAAACATAAGAAACTTTTGCATTATTGCGCATATAGACCACGGCAAGTCTACCCTCGCGGATAGACTTTTAGAAAAGACAAGCTCGGTAAGTCAGCGCGAGATGGAGGAGCAAATACTTGATAGTATGGATTTAGAAAGGGAGCGCGGTATTACCATCAAATCCCACGCCGTAACCCTTTACTATAAGGCAAACGATGGCAAGGAATATGAACTTAATTTAATCGACACACCAGGACACGTTGACTTTAATTACGAGGTGTCCCGTTCGCTTGCGGCCTGCGAGGGTGCGGTTTTGGTGGTTGACGCTTCACAGGGTATTGAGGCGCAAACCCTTGCTAACACCTATCTTGCGGCTGACCACGGTCTTGAATTGCTCCCCGTAATTAACAAGATAGATTTGCCGAGTGCCGACCCCGAAAGAATAAAGAACGAAATAGAGGATATTATAGGTATCCCCGCATCAGATGCTCCCTTAATTTCGGCAAAAACAGGCATAAATATCGAGGAAGTGCTTGAGCGTATAGTGTCGGATGTTCCCGCACCCAAGGGGGATAGAAACGCTCCGCTGACCGCCTTGATTTTTGATTCGTATTATGATGCCTATAAAGGTGTAATCGTATATTTCCGAGTTGTTTCAGGTCGCATAAAAACGGGAGACACCATAAAAATGATGGCGACAGGTGCCGAGTTTGATGTTGTTGAAGTGGGTCGCAAAAGGGCAATTAGTATGGAACCCTGCGAATATCTTGAAGCGGGCGAAGTTGGTTATCTTGCCGCCTCTATAAAAACAGTAAGCGAGGCGAGGGTGGGTGACACCATTACATTAGCTGAAAACCCTGCTGCCGACGCGCTTGATGGATATCGCAAGGTTAATCCCGTTGTGTTTTGCGGAATTTATCCTGCTGACGGTGCTCAATATGAAGATTTGCGAGAGGCACTCGAAAAACTTCAATTAAATGATACATCACTTCTTTACGAGCCTGAAACTTCTAAGGCCTTGGGCTTTGGTTTTCGTTGCGGATTTTTAGGCCTTTTGCACATGGAAATTATCGAGGAAAGACTTGAGCGTGAATATAACCTTGATATTATCACCACCGCACCAAGCGTAATTTATAAATTTGAATTATCAAGCGGTGAAACTGTGTGTGTTGATAACCCCACCAACTATCCCGACCCCGCCACTATCCTTGCGGCGTATGAGCCGGTAGCCGATGTTCATATCTATTCACCGAGTGAATATGTGGGCGCTATTATGCAACTATGCGAGGAGCGTAGAGGCGAATATACTGATATGAAGTATATGGGCGATAGAGTCGATATACACTATGTTTTGCCGATTGGCGAAATCGTTTATGATTTCTTTGATGCATTGAAATCTCGCACAAGAGGTTATGCTTCGTATGACTATGAGATGAAGGGCTATAAAAAGTCCAACCTTATTAAACTTGATGTTGTAATAGCGGGCGATGTTGTAGATGCTCTTTCATTTATTGTGTTTAGCGACAACTCGTATAGCCGTGCTCGCCGCATTGCCGAAAAACTTAAAGATTATATTCCCCGTCAACTTTTCGAGGTGCCAATACAGGTGGCTGTCGGCGGAAAGGTTATTGCCCGTGAAACCGTAAAGGCAATGCGTAAGGACGTTTTGGCCAAGTGCTACGGAGGTGATATTACCCGTAAGAAGAAGCTTCTTGAGAAGCAAAAAGAGGGTAAAAAGAGAATGCGGAGACTCGGCTCGGTTGAAATTCCTCAAGAAGCCTTTATGGCGGTGCTCAAACTCGATGAATAAGTGTTTCGAAAAAATTAAAACTTTTTTCGCTCGCCTTTATAAGAAAAAATTTGTTTTCACACTGTTTTGTATATGTGTTGTGGTTACACTTTGCCTTGTTGCAGGTATAGTATATGTGGCCTTTAACCCTGTGGTTAAGATAACATATAACGAGGCAAGCTCGGTGCCCACCGCAACTGTAAGTTCTGAGGACTCATCGCAAAATGAAAGCCTGTCAGGCACTACCGAAATAGAGATACCCGATGTAGAGATTGCCGATGAAAACTCAAATGAGGACATAAAAAACATAGAGGACGAAATACGAGAAGAGGGCAGCGAGGAAACCAAGGATATCACAATAATTGATTCTTTTAATAATGTAACCACAAAGCAGTGGAACAGCCTTTCTTACGGAATTGATGTGTCGAGTCATAACGGACATATCGAGTGGGATAAGGTTGCCGCCGCAGGTGTTGAGTTTGTTATGATTCGTTGCGGTTACAGGGGCTATGTTTCGGGCAAAATAGTTGAGGATGCCCGATTTGATGCCAATATTCGAGGCGCCAGTCAGTACGGAATAAGTATAGGCATTTATTTTTATTCAACCGCTGTAAACGAGAGAGAAGCACTTCAAGAGGCGGCTTGGATAGCGAAACGACTTGGCGACTACGAAAAGGACGGCATAAAAATTGTTTTTCCTGTGGCCTACGATTTTGAGGAATTTTACAATAAAAATTCTTCACGTGCCGAAAACCTTTCCAAAGAGCAACTAACGGCAAACACAAAAGCCTTTCTTAGTCACATAGGAAGCGTTGGCTATACGCCGATGCTCTATGCCAGCAAGAGTGCAGTTGATTATTATTGGGATTTCGATAAAATTGCCGAGTATGATTTTTGGCTTGCTCACTATGTTGAACGAACCAACTACGGTGGCGCATATTCAATGTGGCAATATTCGAATACGGGCAAGGTTAGCGGAATTAAAGGTAATACCGACCTTAATATATCCTATTACAGATACCTAAGTCCGAGCGAGGCAGTGGTTTGCAACGAGGAAAACTTGGAAGTGTATAACGGATATAATGAGCAAAGCGGCATCGGTGGATATTTGGCAATGGGCGCAATTTACGAACGCCGCCGTACTCTTTTAACAGGTTGGTCGGAAATTTATTATAATGGCTTTACGGGTTATGTAAAGAGTGATGCCGTTTCACTTGTTGAATTCGAGCCCGTGACAGAGGAGAGGGTTTTAAGTAAAGATACACCCGTTTATTCTCTCCCTATAAAGCATAAGGATAAGCAATTAACAGTTTTACCCTCAGGCAAAACCGTAAAAATTACAGGTGTTTATCAAAACAAATGGTACCAAATCAATGAAAATGATAAAACACGATACATTTTGTATTAAATCGACTTGACAAAAAACCTCACGCAAATAAAATAAACCTATAAATAAAAAAACGAGGTGTTTGTTTTGTTTAAGGAAATAGCATATCAAATTTGGTCTTGCAGAAATCATTTAGATACTCCCGAGAATTTCAGAAATGCTCTTAAAACAATACGCGAAATGGGTTACACTCAAATTCAATCGGGGGATAACCATGTTGGTGTTTGCACTAACGAGCAGTTTGCCGAATATGTTAAAGAGGCAGGTCTTAAGCTTATCGGAAATCATACCGATATTCCCGAAACCGAGGAGGGTATGGCAGAACTTGTTAGAATTCATAAGATGTTTGGCACAAACCTTGTTGGTGTTGGCGCACAAAAGAGTAAAACCACAGCCGAACTTATGGAATTTATCGATAAGGCAAACAATTTTGCAAATTATCTTGCAAAGCACGGTATGAAGTTCACCTATCATCACCACTCACACGAGTTTGCTTGGATTGAGGGTGTAAGACATATTGAACTTCTTCTTGAACACCTAAATGAAAACTGCTCTTTTGTTCTTGATACATATTGGCTTAACAATTCGGGTGTAGAAATTATCCCGTGGCTTCGGAAATTCAAGGGCAAATGCGATATTTTGCACCTTAAGGATAGAGGAATTATTCCTTTCTCTTCCCAAGGCTTTATAACCGAGTGCGGCAACGGCAATATTGATTTTGAAGAGGTTCTTAAGGTTGCCGAAGAAATCGGTGTTAAGTATATTTGCGTTGAGCAGGATAATTGGCCCGAGGATGGCGATTCATTTACAAGCGCAAAGCAAAGTTTTGATAATCTTAAAAAATATTTAGGTTAAAACCGATTAACCCGAAGTGGAAACACTTCGGGTTTAATTTTTTTGCATAAAAAAAGAAAAATGGGCAAAATTAGTAAGGCAATAAAAAACGGAGGTAAATTTATGAAAAAATTTATTTGTCTTATGGTTTGTCTATGCGTTGTTATTACCCTTTTTGCTGGTTGCGGAGGGAAAAAGAATGATACCGAGGCGTCAGTTTATTATCTTAACTTTAAGCCCGAACAGGATGCGGCGTGGCAAAAGCTCGCTAAAACCTACACCGAAAAAACAGGAATTCCTGTAGAGGTAGTTACAGCGGCACAAGGCACCTACGAGCAAACACTCACTGCCGAAATTGATAAAAGTAATGCGCCCACACTTTTCCAAATAAGCGGTATGACTGCTCTTGAAGCATGGAAAGATTATTGCTACGATTTATCGGGCAGTGCCGTTTATAATGAACTTACAAGCGATGATTTTGCCCTTAAGGACGGCGACAAGGTTTGCGGCGTTGCCTATGTATATGAGGGCTATGGAATTATCGTAAACAAAAAGCTTTTAAGAGAAGCGGGTTATAGCATCGAGGCCTTAAATTCTTATGATGCGCTTAAAAGGGTTGCTGAGGATATAACAAAACGTTCAAAGCAGTTAGGCTTTGCGGCCTTTACAAGCTCGGGTCTTGATTCCTCGTCCTCTTGGCGTTTTGCAGGCCATCTTGCCGGCTTGCCACTTTTCTATGAATTCCGCGAGGATAACATTACCGGTCAGCCCGCCGAAATCAAGGGTAAATATTTAGATGCTTTCAAAAATATATGGGACCTTTATATTAAAAACTCGGCTACCGATGCCGCAACACTCACTTCAATTACGGGAGACAGAGCCCTTGCCGAATTCACTGAGGGTAAGGCGGTATTTTATCAAAACGGTACTTGGGAGTATGGAAGCGTTTCATCAATCGGCGATGAAAACTTAGGCTTTATCCCGATTTATACAGGTATTGATGATGAAAAACAGGGTCTTGCTTGCGGCACCGAAAACTATTGGGCAGTAAACTCAAAGGCAAGTGAGGCTGATATAAAGGCAACACTCGATTTTCTTTATTGGGTTGTAACAAGCGAGGAAGGTACAACGGCGCTTGCAAGCGATATGGGCTTTGTATCACCTTTTAAGTCGGCAAAGCAGGTTGATAATGTGCTTTGCAACATTATGAATGATTATGTTAATAAAGGCTACTATAACGTTGCGTGGGCATTTAATATGACACCCAATGTTGATGGTTGGCGTTCTGACTTGGTGTCGGCTTTAGCAGCGTATTCAGCAGGCAAGGGCGACTGGGAAGCAGTTAAAACCGCCTTTGTTGACGGTTGGAAAAGACATTACGAAGCAGCAAAAAGATAATTTTTAAGGGGGAATATTTACGGAACATTATATGATAAACAACAAGGTACAGCGAAAAGTCACCCGTAGATATTTTCCACTTTTTTTGTTGCCGACCCTTGCCGCCTTTATAATCGGCTTTGTATGGCCGTTTATATGGGGGATGTATTTGTCTTTTTTTCGCTTCAAAACCCTTGGCAACACAAGCTTTACAGGTGTAAACAACTATAAAAATGCCTTTTTAGACCGAAGCTTTTGGACATCATTTGGCTTTACCTCGCTCTTTACGATAGTTTCGGTGGTAGTTATAAATATAGTTGCCTTTGCCGTAGCCTTGGCACTAACAAGAAAAATTAAGGGAAGCAAAATTTTCCGCACTGTATTTTTTATGCCTAATCTTATCGGCGGAATAGTGCTCGGCTATATTTGGAAGATAATTATCAACGGTATTACGGTAAGGTTTTTCGGCACAGCCTTGGCGCTAAGCACGGCATACGGCTTTTGGGGACTTGTAATTCTCACTGCGTGGCAGCAAATAGGATATATGATGATAATATACACGGCAGGACTTACAAGTATCAGTGAGCAGTATTTTGAGGCGGCAAAAATTGACGGTGCCTCGGCCCTTCAAACCCTGCGCTATATAACGCTGCCGTCGGTTATGCCATCAATTACAATTTGCACATTTTTAACACTTACAAACTCCTTTAAGTTGTTTGACCAAAATTTAGCCCTCACAGGCGGCGAGCCTGCACACACAACCGAAATGTTGGCGCTCAATATTTATAAATCTTTTTACGAAACCACAACAAATATGGGCGTAGGGCAAGCAAAGGCGGGAATTTTCTTTGTTCTCGTTGTTTCAATTTCTCTTTTACAACTATATTTCACCCGCAATAGAGAGGCTAAAAAATGAAAGAAAAAAGACTAAATAGGATGTTAACGGCCATCTTTGTTTTTGTTTCGATACTTTGGGTGTCGCCCGTTTTTATAGTGCTGCTCAACTCCTTTAAGAAAACAAACTCAATAGCCTTAACCCCATTTGCACTCCCAACTGCCGAAACCTTTGCAGGCTTTAATAATTTTATCGGTGGAATAAATCACGGTAATTATCCTTTTTTAATGTCGGTTTTGTATAGCCTTATAATAACTCTTTTATCGGTAGGGCTAATACTAATTTGTACCTCGATGGCGGCGTGGTATATGGCGAGGGTAAATTCAAGGCTTTGCAAAGCCTTTTACTATCTTTGCATATTTTCTATGGTTGTACCCTTTCAGATGGTTATGTTCACCCTTTCGAAAACCGCCGACGGCTTAAGCCTCAATACACCCTTTACTATACCCATAATTTATTTGGGCTTCGGTGCAGGACTTGCAGTCTTTTTGTTCAGCGGCTTTGTAAGGGATATACCGCAGGAAATAGAACAAGCCGCAACTATTGACGGCTGCAATACTCTCCAAATGTTTTTCCTTATAGACGCGCCGATTATGAAGGGTATTTATATATCTGTTGCTATATTACAGGTAATGTGGGTGTGGAATGATTACCTTTTGCCATATCTTGTTTTGGATAGAACAAAATATATGACAATACCAATTCATATACAGTTTTTGCAGGGCAGCTACGGCAAGGTTGACTACGGTGCCACAATGGCACTTATCGTTCTTTGCTTAATACCCGTAACAGTATTTTATTTTGCGGCTCAAAAGCATATTATTAAGGGCGTAATTTCAGGTGCAGTAAAGGCGTAGGGAATGCGACCTTAAGAAATCGGCAGTAGGGGGTTGATGCCCACATCTACCCACAAGGCTAACCAAATTATTTTTTGAGACAGTAAAACGGATGTGTAGAAATTCTACACATCCGTTTAATTATATAAAATATTTATTTAATATTAAGCTCGGCCTTATCGGCTGTCTTAATATTGTGCTTTTTGAAGATTTGTTCGGCGAGAAGAACATCCTTAACCTGAATTACCATATAGGCATTGTCACCCTTACCCGAAAAAATTGAGTACATATACTGTATATCAAGGTTTTCATCGGCTAAAAGGTCAAGCAGGGTGTGAAGACCGCCCGATTTATCGGCAACAGCAATAACAATAACATCGTTTGCCCTTGCAATAAAGCCGTTACTGCAAAGAACCTCAACAGCCTTTTCGCTGTTATCGGCGATAAATCTTAAAATGCCGTAATCGGTGGTTTCGGCAAGATTAATTGCACGTAAATCAATGCCGTTTTCGGCGATGAGGCTTGTAACCTCTGAAAGCGCACCTGCGCGGTTTTCCAAAAATACGGATATTTGCTTAATGCTCATATAAAAAACCCCCTAAATCTTTCTCTTGTCGATAATTCTTACTGCCTTGCCCTCGCTTCGTGCAATTGACTTGGGGTCAACAAGACGAACCTTGGTGGCAATACCAAGCATTGCCTTAAGGGCGGCAACAAGACTTTTCTCCATCTCGGTGATTTTTGAAAGCGAGTCGGAGAAAATTTCAGGTGTCATTTCAACGAGAATTTCTATCGTGTCGCTATGTGCCACACGGTCAACAATAATTTGATAGTTTGCTGGATAGCCCTGTTCAAGAAGCACAGCCTCAATTTGCGAGGGGAAGACATTAACGCCCTTAACAATAAGCATATCGTCACTTCTTCCCATCGGCTTGGACATTTTAACAAGGGTACGTCCGCAAGAGCATTTTTCACGGCTTAAAACACAAATGTCCTTTGTTCTGTAACGAAGTAACGGGAACCCCTCTTTTGTGATTGAGGTGAAAACAAGCTCGCCCTTGCTGCCCTCAGGTAAAACCTCAAGGGTTTCGGGGTCGATGATTTCGGCAACAAAGTGGTCCTCATTTATGTGCATACCTGTTTGTTCGCTACACTCAAAGGCAACACCGGGGCCGCTGGTTTCGGTAAGACCGTAAATATCGTAGGCCTTTATACCAAGCTTCTCTTCAATATCACGGCGCATTTCCTCACTCCAAGCCTCAGCACCGAAAATGCCTGCTTTAAGTTTAATTTGGTCACGAATGCCACGCTCATAAATGCTCTCGGCCAAATATTCGGCATAAGAGGGTGTGCAGCAAATAATTGTGGCACCAAGGTCGGTCATAAACTGAAGCTGTCTATCGGTATTGCCCGAGGACATAGGCAATGTAAGACAACCAACCTTATGGCTGCCACCGTGCATGCCCGCACCGCCTGTGAAAAGACCGTAGCCGTATGCTACCTGACAAACATCCTCGTCAGTTCCGCCTGCCGCAACTATTGCACGGGCGCAACAGTCCTCCCATAAATCAATATCATTTTGTGTGTAAAAGGCTACCACACGCTTGCCTGTTGTGCCTGAGGTCGATTGAATACGCACACAATCCTTAAGCGGCATACCAAGAAGACCGTAAGGATAGGCCTCGCGCAAGTCGTCCTTTGTTATAAATGGGAGCTTATGTAAATCATCAATACTCTTAATATCGTCAAGAGAAAGTCCTTTTTCTTGCATTTTATTGCGATAATAAGGCACATTATCCCATACGTGTTTAATTTGCTTCATGAAACGCTCGTTTTGTAAAGCGCGCATCTCATCTCTACTGGCACACTCAAATTCTTTTTGATAGTATTGCATAAGAAAACTCCTATTCTCTGCCCAATACAAAGGCTTTTTTGTTCATTTCCAAAAACTTTTCGGGAACGCTTTGTTCAATAGCGGTGAGCCATTCCTCAGTGGTAAAGTCAAAATATCGTGAAAGCCTACCCATAAGTACGATATTTACCGCCTTTGCTGAGCCTGCCTTTTCAGCAAGCGTAAGAGCATCAAAGGCATCAAGGTTAATGCCAAGCCCTTTAATCTTTTCGGGCAAGCTGTCGGGATACTCGGTAGAACCGATAATTACGGGCATGGGGTTGATTTTTTGTGTGTTGGTAATCATAACGCCGTCATTCTTAAGATAGGATACCCAACGGGCAGCCTCTAGCTGTTCAAATGAAATGATGAAATCGGCCTCACCCATATCAACAACGGGGGAGAAAACCCTATCACCGTAGCGAATATAGGTTACAACGCTACCGCCGCGTTGGCTCATACCATGAACCTCGCTGACCTTAACATCAAAGCCTTTTTGAAGTAGCATTTTACCAAGAAGCTTACTTGCAAGCAATGTACCCTGACCGCCAACGCCGACAATCATAATATTTTTAGTTTGCATTATTTTGCCTCCTTTACTGCTTCAAAAACATCAAATTTGCAAAGTTGTGAACAAACACCGCAGCCTGTGCAAAGTGTTGTATCAATTTTAACCTTACCGTTTTCCATACTAACGGCGGGGCAACCGATACGCATGCATGATTTACAGCCGATACACTTGTCGGTATTGGTTTTAATCGGTCCTGCGTGCTTAACGTATTTAAGCAAGGCACAGGGCCTTCGTGAAATAATTACTGAGGGCTCGTTTGCCGCTAATTCCTCTTTTATAACCCTGTCACATTCGCCAAGGTCGTAGGGGTCAACAACACGAACACGGTTGATACCAACTGCCTTGCAAAGACTTTCCAAATCAATCTTTGAAGCGGGGTCACCCTTAAGATTCATACCTGTTGTGGGGTTTTGCTGGTGTCCTGTCATACCTGTAATTGAGTTATCAAGGATAATTACGGTAGAGTTTGAGGCGTTATAGGAAATATTGATGAGGCCTGTAACACCCGAATGCATAAAGGTCGAGTCACCGATAACGGCAACTGTGTTAGCGTCACTTTCTCCATCATTTGCCTTGTTAAAGCCGTGAAGGCCCGAAACGCTGGCACCCATGCAAATAGTTGTATCAATAGCCGAAAGGGGAGCAACGGCACCCAAGGTATAGCAACCAATATCGCCCATAACCTTTAATTTGTTTTTCTTTAATGTATAGAAAAGACCTCTATGTGGGCAACCTGCACACATAATAGGGGGGCGCATAGGAATTTCTTCCGACAAAGCCTTGAACTCTTCAAGGGTTATGCCCATTTTTCGTCTAACTGCGTTTTGGCTAAGCTCACCTATAAGACCGAAAATCTCCTTGCCTTTTACATCAATACCAAGGTTTTTGCAATGACTTTCAATAATGCCGTCAAGCTCTTCAACAACGATAACCTCACCAACACCATTTGCGAAATCTTTTATTTTGTTTATTGGCATCGGGTTGATAAGACCAAGCTTTAGAACGGGGTATTTATCACCGAAAACCTCTTTGACATATTGGTATGAGGTGGAAGAAGTGATAAAACCAAGTGAATTATCAGTTCCCTCTTCAAGACGGTTAATTTCGGTAGTTTCGGCAAATTCTGTAAGGGCTGCAAGGCGCTGTTCAACGATGGGGTGGCGCTTCTTGGCGTTGCCCGGCATCATAATGTATTTTGCGCCGTCCTTTTCATATTGCTTTTGCTCTATGTGGGTGCGCTCTACGGGTTCAACCACGCTTTGCGAGTGAGCAACACGGGTGCACATTTTAAGCAAAACAGGGGTGTCGTATTTTTCGGATAGTTCATATCCAAGCTTTACAAACTCAATAGATTCCTTAGAATCGCTAGGCTCGAGAATTGGGAGCTTGGCCGCAATAGCATAGTGGCGTGAATCCTGCTCGTTTTGAGAGGAGTGCATACCGGGGTCATCGGCGACACCGATAATAAGACCTGCATTAACGCCTGTGTATGCTATGGTAAATAAGGGGTCAGCCGCAACATTGAGACCAACGTGCTTCATGCCGCAAAATGAACGCTTGCCTGCAAGGCAAGCACCAAAAGCCGATTCTAAGGCGACCTTTTCATTAGGCGCCCACTCGGCATAGATTTCATTGTATTTAGCCGCATACTCCGTGATTTCAGTACTTGGAGTACCAGGATAACTTGAAACAAAGGAGCAACCCGCTTCATAGAGACCGCGAGCAACAGCTTCATTTCCGAGCATAAGTTTTTTCATTAGTTTTACACCTCAGTAAAAAATATATTTGGTAGCATTAAGGACGTTTAATGCTTAAATTGAGAATAAAAGCCGCAACGGCAAGACCCAAAAGCAAAATAAAGGGTGCAGTATAACTGCCAAAGATATTTAACAGCTTGCTGCAGGCCGTTGCCATAAAGGATGCACAAATAAGATTGCAGTTCATAACACTGAAATTTGTAGCGAAGTGCTTTTGTCCGTAAAAAGAGGAAACAAAGGATGTAACCATTGTAGGACAAGAGCCGTAAGAAAGCCCTGTTAAGCAAAGACCAATAACACAAATAGGCAAAGAGCCGATTACAACCGAAAGCAAGGTGGTTGCGGCCGCCACTATGGTTAAAATGGTAGCAATAAGCATAGTTTTTTGCCTGCCGAGAGCATCAAACAAGGCACCCGTGAGAATTCTACCTAAGCCGTTGCAGATAGCCAAGACCCCCACAAGAGTGGTGGCAAGGGTAACTCTTGCGCCAACCGAAAGGGCTAAATCGCGAGCAAAGCTGATAACAGAATTTCCAACCGCAGTTGCAAAGGCAAGCAAAGCAAAGGCACGCCAAAAAGAGAAACGCTTTAGCATACTGATAGTTGAATAATCTTGTTGTTCAAAATTTTCAGAACGCTCAGCCGCTTTTTTCTTAGAAGACGGCAAAACTGCGTTTGCATCGGGCTTCTTGAGCAACAAGCTCGCAAGCCCCAAAACAACAAAAAGCGAGACACCTAAAAAGACATAAGTACCTTTTCTTTCAAAACTGCTTCTAAAAAGCAAATCGGCAAGATTACCGAGAATAAGCGAACTTGCGCCGAATCCCATCATAAGACAGCCAGTACAAAAGCCTTTTCTATCGGGGAAATGGGAGCTAACGGTAGAAATTATTACATTATAGGCAATGCCGATGCCTGTTCCCGCTAAAATGGCGTAGGTAAGGTAGAGCATTACTACATTGTTGCCATTCAAAAAGCCGGTGAGAAGCATACCAATTCCCGACAATGCAGCCGATATAAGTCCTGCAAATTTTACACCGATTTTGCGCGATAAAAAGCTTCCTAAAAGTCCACCCAAGCAGAAGGTGCACATTGTAAGTGTAAAGTTAAGAGAAAGCTGTTCGGCCTTCCAACCGAAATCTTCGGCAAAGGGCACCTTAAGAATTGACCAGGCATAAATAATTCCGGCAAACAACATTGCCACTACCGATATGACTAAAATAAACCAACGATATGAATTTTTTGTTTTACTATTCATATTGAGTCACCTAACTGTTAATTTGCGATTCCACCAAGCCTTTAGGACAGTATTTTTGGCGTAAAACGGGTTTTTCAATCTTGCCGGTAGGATTACGGGGAACCTTATCGAAAATAATTTTGCGGGGTCTTCTGTAACGGGGAAGCTCTTTGCAAAACTCGTTGATTTCTTCCTCAGTACACTCCATGCCGTCCTTTATTTCTACTATTGCGGCAACAATTTCACCAAGTCTTAAATCGGGGATACCGATAACCGCAACATCCTTTATTTTATCAAACTTGCGTAATGAATCTTCGATTTGTACGGGATAGAGATTTTCACCACCCGAAATTACCACATCTTTCTTTCGGTCAACAAGATAGATAAATCCATCCTCATCAACCTTTGCCATATCTCCTGTGTAAAGCCAACCGTCGTGCAAGATTTCCTTTGTGGCTTCCTCGTTTTTGTAATAGCAGTCCATAACACCGGGGCCCTTTACAGCCAATTCACCTATCTCACCATCGGGTAAGGTTTCACCTTTTTCACCGATGATTTTGGTCTGCCAAAGATGGCCTGCTTTTCCTATGGCGCCAACCTTATGTATGTTTTCAACACCTAAATGCACGCAACCCGGTCCTATAGATTCGCTAAGACCGTAGTTGGTATCATAAGCGTGATGGGGGAATATTTTAAGCCAACGTCTAATAAGGCTCGGAGGAACAGGCTGTGCGCCGATATGCATAAGACGCCACGATGACAAATAGTAATCATCAATATTTATCCTGCCTGATTCAATCGCATCAAGAATATCCTGAGCCCACGGCACCAAAAGCCATACTATTGTGCATTTTTCTTCGGTTACGGTGCGTAAAATCCACTCAGGTTTAACACCGCGAAGAAGAACGGCCTTGCTACCAGAAAGCAAGGAGCCAAACCAGTGCATTTTAGCGCCTGTGTGATACAAGGGCGGAATGCAAAGGAAAACATCGTCACGGCTTTGTCCGTGGTGTGCCTGCTCGGTAATGCAAGAGCTTATGAGGGAACGGTGACGGTGCAAAATTGCCTTTGGAAAGCCTGTTGTTCCCGAAGAGAAGTATATAGCGGCAAAATCGTCCTCACACAGCTCCACAGGAGGAACAGAGGTTGAGCAAAAGCCCATAAGACGCAAGCAGTCCTCAGAATATAAGGGGGCGTTTTTGCCTACAAAAAGCATGGTGTGAAGACCTTTTATATTATCATAAACCGTATCAAGTCTCTCAATAAATTCGCTTCCGAAAACCAAAATCTCGGCATCGGCAAGCTCAAGGCAGTATTTTATTTCTTCTGAAGAATATCTGAAATTAAGCGGAACGGCAATACAGCCTGCCTTTAAGATACCGAAATATATCGGCAACCACTCAAGCGAGTTCATAAGAAGAATAGCAACCTTTGTGCCACGCTTAATGCCTCGGCTAAGTAAAAGATTGGCAAAGCGGTTTGCTACCGAATCAAAAGCTTTCCAGGTGATTTCTCGGCGGTAGGGGGCATCGGGATTTGCATTTTCGATAAGACTTGCCTCACGCCAGGTAACAGCCTTGTCACGTTCTTCCGAGGGATTGACCTCAACAAGTGCTATCTCAGCGCCGTATAATTTTGCATTTTTTTCAAGTAATTCAGTAATAACCATAATTATCTCCTAAAAGTGATAAATTATATTTTAATTAAAAAAGCCCCCTGCAAAAAGCAGAGGGCGAGAAATTCTCACGGTACCACCTCAGTTTACTGCATACGCAGCCTCGGGGGATTAAAAATCCGAACGCGGTATCGGGCGTTACTCGGTTAAACCTACTGTTATTTCAGCCAACTGCTCAGAAATGTATTCGGCATATGCTCTTTACTGCCTTGCACCAACCGACAGCTCTCTTAAAAAGTCCACAAATGCTTACTTGTTTTCATCATAGCGTTAATATTTATGAAATTATAAAATAATAATATCATTAATAACAGTTACTGTCAACAAAAAATTACAAAAAACGAACTCTACGCTAAATAGATAAGAAAAATATAACAGTAGAGGGGAAAATTATTCAGTAGGGTGACTTTAATTGACGATTTCTGTTAAAATTAAAAATAGATTCCCGAAAGGACTGATTTTATGAACTGTAAAATAGTTGTTGATTCCTCGGCTGATTTAGCTGCCAGCAAAAACAAAAATATCGCCACGGCACCTCTTGAAATAATAATAGGTGAAGAAAAGTTCTCCGACAACAAAAAAATAAATGTTGCGGCCATGATGAAGACAATGAAGGCTCACAAGGGTAAATCAAGCACGAGTTGTCCATCAGTTAAAGCTTGGCTTGATGCCTTTAAGGGCGCCCAAAACATTTTTTGTATAACCATTACAAGCGCGCTGTCTGGCAGTTATAACAGCGCCTGTGTTGCGGCAAAGGAATATAAAGCACTTAACCCAAATGCCAATATATGCGTTATTGATTCGCTTTCAACTGGGGCTGAGATTGGCCTTGCGGTTGATTGGTTGCTTAAAAATGCTGAGCAAAGGGATGACTTTGTGGAACTGTCAGTAAGGCTTAAAAAATATATGTCAAACACAGGACTTATATTTATGCTCAAAAGCCTTGAAAACCTTGCCAAAAACGGAAGAGTTCCCCTTGCGGTTGCCAAAATAGCAGGAATACTTGGCATTCGTGTTGTCGGAAAGGCAAGTGAAAAGGGAGAGCTCAAAACACTTGCAAAGGTAAGAGGAGACGATGCGGCAATAGCCTCGGTTTTGGAAAATATGGAGAAAACGGGTTTTCAAGACGGCAAGGTTAAGATAAGCCATTGTTTTAATAAATCGGAGGCAAAGGCGCTTAAAAACCTTATTTTGCAAAAATACAAAAATGCTCAAATAGAAATCTACGAAATGCGAGGACTTTGTAGCTTCTATGCCGAAAACGGCGGCATTATCGTAGGGTATGAAAAAAGCGCAGTCTGAAAAAACAGACTGCGCAAAAAATTATTTTTCGGTTGCTCTTTGAATTGATTTTACAATTTCTACGATTGGAATTACAAGTAAGCCAAGACCGATAGCAACTGCATATTCCGCAAGAGAAACACCTGTGAAGCCAAAGGCGGCCGCAAGGAATGGGATTTCGCAAACGGCGGTTGTGGCAATAAGTGTAAAGATTGCGGCATAAATCAAAATCTTGTTTTGAGATTTAAGTGTGAATATACTGCCTCTTTGAGAACGCATATTAAAGCTGTGGAAAATCTCGGCCATACTCATTGTTAGGAAAGCCATTGTCATGCCGTGGGCCGAGTTTGTAATTTCCCAGTTGCCCGTTTCCATAGCGTGACCGATAAAGAATGACGCAAGGGTTAAAACTGATACAAGCAAGCCCTGATATGCTATGTCAATTCCCATACCGCCCGAAAAAATACCTGCCTTTGCCGAACGGGGCTTACGTTTCATTATGTCTGCCTCGGCCTTTTCCATACCAAGAGCTAATGCGGGGAAACAGTCGGTAACAAGGTTAATCCACAAAAGGTGAACCGGCTCTAAAATTGTAAAGCCCAAAAGTGTTGCCGCAAAAATACTTATAACCTCGGACATATTTGAGCCGAGCAAGAATTGAATTGCTTTTCTAATATTGTCGTAAATACGGCGACCCTCTTCAACGGCACCTACAATGGTTGCAAAGTTGTCGTCGGCAAGCACCATATCGGCAACATTTTTGGTAACGTCAGTACCCGTAATACCCATGCCGATACCGATATCCGCCGATTTAATTGAGGGGGCATCATTTACGCCGTCACCGGTCATAGCAGTTACATAACCTGCTGCTCTCCAGGCGTTTACGATACGTGTTTTATGCTCTGGTTGAACACGGGCATAAACCGAAATGTTTTGGAAGATTTTTTCAAACTCTTCATCGCTCATTTCGCTTAATTGAGCGCCTGTCATAGCCTCGCTGCTATCCTCTAAAATGCCAAGCTCACGGGCAATCGCACAAGCCGTATCAATATGGTCGCCCGTAATCATAATGGGTCGAACTCCTGCACTTCGGCATTCTACGATAGCGTCGCAAACCTCAGGGCGAACGGGGTCAATCATACCTGTAAGACCGATAAAACAAAGGTCTTTTTCAAGCTTTTCGGCATCATAGTTTTCGGGTGCGGATTGGTGTAAGCGCATAGCACAAGCGAGCACACGGTAGGCGTTGTCGGCCATTTCCTTGTTGGCACGGATAATGCTTTGCTTGTATTCATCGGTCATAGGAACCGATTTGCCGTTTTCAAGATAGTGGGTGCAAAGTTCAAGCACAACATCAGGAGCGCCCTTGGTGTATTGAACCGTCTTTCCGTTTACCGAATGAACGGTTGACATCATCTTTCTTCCCGAATCAAAGGGCGCCTCGCCTATACGGTTTTGGTCGGACTTAAGGTCGTTTTTCTTAAGACCCAACTTATCGGCCCAAGCAACCAATGCGGCTTCGGTAGGCTCGCCTACAATATTGCCCTCCTCATCAAGCTCGGCATCATTGCAAAGAGCCATAGCTGAGGCAAGAAGTTTTTCATCGGAGCCGAAGAAATCTACAACTGTCATTTTGTTTTGGGTAAGTGTACCTGTTTTATCGGAGCAAATAATTTGTGCACAGCCCAGGGTTTCAACGGCCGTGAGTTTACGGATAATAGCGTTGCGCTTTGACATATTGGTAACACCGATAGAAAGCACAACGGTAACAACAGCGGCCAAGCCTTCGGGGATAGCGGCAACTGCCAAGGAAACGGCAACCATAAAGGAATGAAGAACTGTGTCAAATCCAAAGCCGTTTCTGATAAGCTGTACTCCGAAAATAATAACACAAATTCCAAGAACGAGCCATGTAAGAATTTTTGAAAGCTGTGAAAGTTTGATTTGTAAGGGCGTTTGACCCGCCTCAGCCTTGGCGAGCGCATCAGCAATTTTGCCCATCTCGGTATTCATACCGGTGGCGGTTATAACCGCTTTACCGCGGCCGTAAACTACAACCGAGCCCATATAAACCATATTTTTGCGGTCACCCAAGGAAACATCCTTTTGGTTTTCCTCAAGGTTAATAATATCGATAAATTTGGTTACGGGTACTGATTCACCTGTAAGGGCGGCCTCCTCAATTTTAAGGCTCGCATTTTCGATAAGGCGACCATCGGCAGGAACTGCATCACCCGCTTCAAGTAAAACGATATCGCCAACAACAAGGTCCTCACTCTTAACAATTACAACCTTACCGTCACGAATAACACGTGAGGTTGCGGCCGACATTTCTTGCAGTGCCTCAATAGCCTTTTCAGCCTTACTTTCCTGGTAAACACCAAGAATTGCATTAATAAGAACAACCGCCAAAATGATTATTACATCGGCGAAGCTCTCATTTTCAACAACCGCCAAAACACCGCTTATTGCGGCGGCAACCAACAAAATAATAATCATTGGGTCGGCAAGTTGAGCGAAGAAACGCTTAATAAGAGAATCTTTTTTACCCTCGGCTAAACGGTTTTTACCCTTTTCGGCAAGTCTTTTCTCGGCCTCGGCAGAGGAAAGACCATTAGAATCCGAGTTTACTGCCGTGAAAACGCTATCGATTTCCTGACAATAAAATTTAGAGTCCATAGCAAAATTTCCTTTCGAAAACAAATTTATAGAAATATTATACCATATATTAACAACTAAGTAAATATTATTTATTTTAACTGTTTATTGATTCTTTATACTTGAAAAAGAAGCATTTTTATATTATTATATATGTGTGGAAATTTTGGCAAATTTATTTGTGAGGTAAATTTATGGCACAAAATAAGCAAAAATGGATAAAGAAAAGGCATATGGTTGTGCGCAATCTTGCGGCTCTTGTTTTAGGGCCTTACTCTCGCCTTGTTTACCGTATAAAAATAGATAAATTCAAGCAAGAAAACGGTAGGCAGTATCTTGTTGTTATGAACCATCAAACCGCTTTTGACCAATTCTTTGTCAGCCTTTCCTTTAAGCAGCATATTTATTATGTTGCGAGTGAGGACCTTTTTTCGAAAGGCTTTTTATCTGATATTATAAGATTTATCGTGGCCCCCATACCTTTCAAGAAGTCGGTAGCCGATATAAAGGGGGTTAGGGACTGCTTGCGTGTTGCGAAAGAGGGCGGCACAATAGCGCTTTCTCCCGAGGGTAACCGTACCTATGGCGGCCGTACGGGATATATAAAGCCCTCTATTGCCTCCCTAGTCAAAGCACTTAAGTTGCCCCTTGCTATTTATAGAATTGAGGGTGGCTTTGGAGCTCATCCGCGTTGGAGTGATGTTATCCGAAAGGGGAAAATGAGAGGCTATGTAAAAAGGGTTATCGAATTCGAGGAATATAAAGATTTATCTGATGAGGCACTTTTCTCTCTTATAAAAGAGGAACTATTTGTTGATGAAGCAGTGGTAGATGTACCCTTTGTTCATAAAAAGAGTGCCGAATATTTAGAGAGAGCAATGTATATTTGTCCTTTCTGTGGCTTGGCGGAATTTTATAGCGAGGGGGACACATTTACCTGTAAAAAATGCGGAAAACAGGCAAAGTACTTGCCAACCAAGCAAATAAAAGGCGTAAATTGCAAATTCCCCTTTGAGTTTTTGGCCGATTGGTATGATTGGCAGTGCGATGAGGTCCGTAAAATTGACCTTGAAAAATATATAGACAAACCTTTATATACCGATACGGTATCTTTTTCAAGGGTGCGCACATATAAGGATAAAGAACGTTTGGCACGGGTGGCAACCCTCTCTCTTTATGGGGATAGATATAAGGTTGAATATGACAACAAAACCTTTGAGTATCCATTTGAAAAAATTACTGCCGCAACGGTACTCGGCAAAAACAAACTTAATTTTTATATAGATAAAGAGCTTTATCAAATCAAAGCCGATAAGAGATTTAACGGCCTTAAATATTTGAATATTTACTGTCTTGCTGATAGCAGGAGAAAGGGTGAAGAATATGCAGAATTTTTGGGACTTTAGCGTTTGGGGAGGCGTAAACCTCGTAGCAGTACTTTTAATCAGTCTTTTCGGCGCAAATATGCTAAAAAAGGCAATACCGTTCCTTAAAAAATCACTTATACCAACCTCTGTGCTTGGCGGAACAATACTTTTGATTATTGCGGTTATTTATAATCTAATAACAGGCGATATTATGTTTGACACCGCATTTTTCGGCAGTAACGGTTCACAAACCTTAGAGGTTATAACATATCATACCTTGGCACTCGGCTTTATTGCAACCGCTTTTAAGCACTCAAAGGGCCGCTTTACTAAGCAACGCAATATTGAAATTTTCAATACGGGCGTAACAACCGTTGCAACCTATCTTATGCAGGGTGTTTTAGGTCTTGGTATTACCTTGCTTGCCACACTCTTTATGAAGGATATGTTTGCCGCTGCAGGCGTTTTGCTCCCCTTTGGCTACGGTCAAGGTACAGGTCAGGCCCTTAATTACGGCGGCATTTACGAAACCGATTGGGGCTTTGTAGGCGGAAAGAGCTTTGGTCTTACAATAGCTGCTTTGGGATTTATCTCGGCAAGTATCGGCGGTGTTATTCATCTTAATATTATAAAGAAGCAGGGAAGAATTAAGGTTGTTGATAGCGATACCTCGGCAAACCTTGTTACAAGCGACATTCAGGGCGATGATGAAATCCCAATGAACGGAAGTATGGATAAGCTCTCGGTTCAAATGGCTTTTGTGTTTACCGCTTATGTTATCTCTTACATAATTATTTATTTCCTAGGTAACCTTTTGCCAGGACTTAAATCGGTGCTTTATGGCTTTAACTTCCTTATAGGCGTGCTTATTGCCACCTTACTTTGCAGCTTCGTGGCATTTCTCCGTAAGAAAGGTCTTGTTAGAAGGCAGCACATCAATACATTCTTAATGAAGCGTATCAGCGGTTTCTTCTTTGATTTGATGGTTATTGCAGGTATCGCCGCAATTCGTGTGGATACATTAAAGCGTTACTGGGTGGTTATGCTTGTCCTCGGCGTTGTAGGCGCCTTTTCAACATATTTTTATAATAGATTTGTGGCCCGCAAGCTGTTTAAGGATTATGAGGAACAACAGTTCCTCGCAATGTACGGTATGCTTACAGGCACCGCCAGTACAGGTGTAATTCTTATGCGTGAGATTGACCCCGAATACGAAACACCTGCGGCAGATAATCTCGTTTATCAAAATCTCCCCGCAATTGTTTTCGGTTTTCCGATGATGCTTCTTGCTGTATTGGCACCCAAAGAGCCTATTTTAACACTTGTAATATTATTTGCCTTCTTTGTGGTTATGAATATAATACTGTTCAGAAAATTCATATTCAAAAAGAGATAAGAGTGATAAGTAATGACATTAAAGCAATTTAATAAATATTTTGACCATACAAACCTAAAAGCCAATGCCGATAGTAAGGCAATAATACAACTTTGCAAAGAAGCAAAGGAGTATGGCTTTGCTTCGGTTGCGGTAAATCAAAGTGTGGTTTCTCTTTGCAAAAAATGTCTTGAGGGAAGCGGTGTTGGTATAACTGCTGTTGCAGGCTTTCCGCTTGGCGCTAATTCTATTGAGTGCAAACTTTTCGAGGCAAAAGCGGCAATAGACGATGGCGCTACCGAGATTGATTATGTAATAAATATCGGCAAACTTAAGGACGGCGAGATTGATTATATAAGAGAAGAAATGAGCAAAATCGTTTCTCTTTGCAAAAAGGAAAATGTTTTATCAAAGGTTATTTTTGAAAATTGCTATTTAACCGATGAGCAAAAGCAAATTCTTTGCAGTATTGCAAATGAAGTAAAACCTGATTTTATAAAAACATCAACGGGGTTTGGTCCAACTTCGGCAACGGTTGAGGATGTAACCCTTATGCGTAAAATGGCTCAAAGCGACATAAAGGTTAAGGCGGCAGGCGGAGTTAGAGATTTGGAAACTGCCCTTAAAATGATAGAAATAGGCGCCGAAAGAATAGGCTGTAGCAATAGCGTTGCTGTAGCCAGGGAGTTTGCGAAAATAAATGGATAAGATAGAAAGTTTTAAGATAGACCATCTAAATTTAGATGAGGGGCTTTATGTTTCGAGGAAAGATACAAAAAACGATGTTACTGTAACTACCTTTGATATGCGTTTTACAAAGCCCAACAAAATGCCGGCTATGGAAATAGCGGCAATGCACACTATTGAACATTTGGGCGCCACATTTTTTCGCAATAGCGAAAAGCGTGACGAGATAGTTTATTTTGGTCCAATGGGTTGTCGCACAGGCTTTTATCTTTTAATGTTTGGTGAATTAAAAAGCCAAGATGTTTACGAGTTGGTGCTAAAAATGTGCGATTTTATTATCGCTTTTGAGGGTGAGATTCCGGGCGCTACCGCCAAGGAATGCGGAAATTATAGTGACCAAGATTTAGAAAAGGCAAAAATTTATACCGAAAGGTATAAAAAAGAACTTTTTCAAAATAAAAATTTCGAGTATAAATAGAAAAAAGACCAAGTCAAATTCGACTTGGTCTTTTTATTATTCATCTTTACCGCAACAACGCTTGTATTTCTTTCCGCTACCACACGGGCAAAGTGCATTTTTGCTTACAACACCCTTACCTCTAACGGTGGTGCCTTTACCGCTATCCGAAGCGGTGGGGTTTTCCTCTGCAACCTTTTCACGCTTAATTTCGGTATTTTCACGAATTACGGCCTGAAGCACAGTCTTTGCAGTGGTCTCTCGAATTGTTTCGGTCATTGCATTAAACATATCGTAACTTTCGTTTCGGTATGCAATAATCGGGTCGTGTTGACCGTAAGCTCTAAGGCCAATACCTCGGCGAAGTTCATCCATAGCGTCGATGTGTTCCATCCAGTTAATATCAACGGCACGAAGGAGCAAAAATCTTTCCATTTCCCGTACCTTTTCTTCACCGTACAAGGCTTCCTTTTGCTCATACTTTTTAAGAGCCTTTTCTTTAAGGAATTCGGCAACATCTTCGGGCTCAGTTTGCTCAAGGGTGCGAACATCAAATTGCAAATCACCTATATCGGTTATCCAACCGAAAGTGTAGCGCTTTAATCCCTCTAAATTCCAATTGTCGTGAACGGGGTCGTTGCCGAGATATGTGGCAACTGCCGCATCAATGGTGCCGTTAATCATAGAAATAATACTTGCACGAATATCATCTCCGTTAAGCACCTTGTTTCTCTCGGCGTAAATCTTTTCACGCTGTTGGTTCATAACATCATCATATTCAAGCACGCTCTTACGGGCGGCAAAATGACGACTTTCAATGTTGCTTTGGGCTGTTTCAATGGCGTTAGAGAGGATTTTGAATTGTAATGGCATATCCTCCTCAAGTTTCATTGAGTCCATCATAGCGTAGATTCGCTCACCTCCGAAAAGTCGCATAAGGTCGTCCTCAAGAGAGATGAAGAACTGTGTATTACCGGGGTCACCCTGACGGCCGGCACGACCTCTTAACTGGTTATCTATTCGGCGTGATTCGTGGCGCTCGGTGCCCAAGATACAAAGTCCGCCTGCATTCTTTACAATTTCGGCTTCGGGCGCAATTTGTTTCTTGAAATCTTCGAGCAAACGAGTGAATTCTTTGCGAGCGTTTATAATATCGGCATTGTCGGTTTCGCCAAAGCCTGTGGCAGCCAAAATCATTTCATCGCTAAGTCCTTGGTGGCGAAGTTCGGCCTTTGCAAGATATTCGGCGTTACCGCCAAGCATAATATCGGTGCCTCGTCCTGCCATGTTGGTAGCAATTGTAACGGCGCCAACCTTACCCGCTTGAGCGATAATCTCGGCTTCTTTTTCGTGGTGTTTTGCGTTGAGTACATTATGTGGGATGCCACGCTTCTTAAGCATCGAACTTAAAAGTTCGCTTTTTTCTATTGTAACAGTACCAACAAGCACGGGCTGGCCTTTTTGATTGCACTCAACGATTTTCTCTATAACTGCGCCAAATTTTGCTTTTTCGGTTTTGTAAACAACATCAGGATTATCAATTCGTGCTAACGGTTTGTTTGTGGGGATTTCCACAACATCAAGTTTGTAAATTTCACGGAACTCTGCCTCTTCGGTAAGGGCGGTACCCGTCATACCCGAAAGTTTGTTGTAAAGACGGAAAAAGTTTTGGAAGGTGATGGTCGCTAAGGTTTTTGATTCGTGTGCAACCTTTACGCCCTCTTTGGCTTCAATGGCTTGGTGCAGACCTTCGTTGTAACGGCGGCCAAACATAAGGCGACCTGTAAATTCATCAACGATGATAACCTCGCCATCTTTAACAACATAATCAACATCACGCTTCATAATGCCGTGTGCCTTGATGGCTTGGTTTATGTGGTGAGAAATGGTCATATTTTCGGCATCGTTAAGGTTTTCAATACTGAAATATTTCTCGGCCTTTTCTACGCCTTGTGGAGTGAGCACACAGGTTTTTGCCTTTTCATCAACAACAAAATCACCATCGAAATTTTGTTGCTCATCTGTGGACTTTGAATCGGTTTCAACAACCTTTATCATTTTAAGAGTTTTTGCAAAGGCGTTTGCCTTTGTGTAAAGGTCGGTAGATTTATCGCCTTGACCTGAAATTATCAAAGGTGTACGGGCTTCGTCAATTAAAATTGAGTCAACCTCATCGACAATGGCGAAATTATGACCGCGCTGAACACAGTTTTCCTTATAAACCGCCATATTATCACGCAAATAATCAAAACCTAATTCGTTGTTGGTGCAATAGGTAATATCGGCATTGTAGGCGGCGATTTTCTCATCGGGCGACATGCCGTGTACAATAAGACCTACCTCTAAACCTAAAAAGCGGTAAAGTTTGCCCATCCACTCCGAGTCACGCTTAGCAAGGTAATCGTTAACTGTTACGATATGCACACCCTTGCCTGTAAGGGCGTTGAGATAGGCAGGGAGGGTGGCCACGAGGGTTTTACCTTCACCTGTTTTCATTTCACTTATTCGGCCTTGGTGAAGAATAATACCGCCCAAAATTTGAACGGGGAAGTGCTTCATACCAAGAACACGCCAAGCGCCCTCACGGCAAACCGCAAAGGCTTCGGGCAAAAGCGCATCAAGTGTTTCGCCATCAGCAAGTCTTTTTTTGAATTCCTCGGTTTTAGCCTTTAGGGCGGCATCGGACAAAGAAGCCATCTCGGTTTCTAAATCGAGCACCTTTTGCTGCAACGGCAAAATACGCTTTATTTCTTTTTCACTGTAATTTCCAAAAATTTTATCTAATAATCCCATTTAATAAACCTCGCATAGATATTAAAACTATTATACTATAAAAAAGCCGTAAAATAAAGTCGTTTTATAGCAAGTAGTAGCCGTTTTCACAATAAATACCTGAAGATATATGGATTTTGCCGTCGGCAGTGATGATTATAGCCTCGGCGCCGTCGGTAGAGTTGATAAGGTCTAATGCCTTTTGTGAGGATAAAAGGACACAAGCCGTTGCAAGAATATCGCCTTTAGCACCATCATCGCAAATAACCGATGCCGACAAAACATCGGTTTGTACGCCGTAACCCGTTTTTGTATCAAGAATATGATGATAGCGCTTGCCATCTTTTTCAATATACCTTTCATAAACACCGGCCGTAGAAACGAGGGCATTTTTTAATTTTAGAGTTGCTGCAATACCGCTTCCGTTTGGGTCTTTAATGCCAACATTTTGAAACTCTTCACCCAAAACCGCAACATTTCCGCCGAGATTTATTGTGGCCGACGGTACATTTTGCGCCTTGAGGTATTCATAAACTTTTTGGGTTATATAACCCTTGGCAACAGCACCTAAATCTACCGTGGTGCCGCCTAGTGAAACATAATTTCCATCAAGCGTTATCTTTTTATAATCAACCTGTGGGAGTGCGGCTTTTATATCATCGCTTTGCGGCAAATTATCCGAATTAAAGTCCCAAAGACTACTAACAGGAGCAATTGTTATATCAAACTTGCCGTCGGTTTTTTCGGAATATTCAAGGGATAACTTGATAAGCGATAAGGTTTCATCGCTAATTATGGCGGCGCCGTTTTTATTAAGGAGGGCGATTTCGCTATCTTCCTTTGTGCGAGAAAGGGCGCTTTCGTATTGGCGCACCAAATCAACCGCCGAATTTATAGTGGCGGTGTTTGTGTTGCCTTTTATATTTACTACGGTGTCAAGTGCAAAAACCGTAGCCGAGTTTTGAACCGTTTTTGTGCAACCCGAGAGCAAAACAAGGGATAAAACGGTGCTTAAAATCAATAATTTTTTCATAATAAGAGTATAACATTTTTTTAATGCCTTGTAAAGAAATTAAATTTGTGATAATATAGTATTTGGTGGAATTTATGATTAAGAAAAAAGAATTGATAATTATACTTTCTGTTATAGTGGTTCTTGGTGTCTGCCTTTCATTTATAAGACGAGCGCCTTCCTCGGCGCAAAGCGTTAGGATAACACAGGATAATAAGGTTTTGTACACCGTGTCACTTTATAAGGACGCCGAAATCGAACTTGAACATAATACCGTTGTGATAGAAAAGGGTTATGTTTATGTAAGAGAGGCTGATTGTAAGAACCAAATTTGCGTTAACACCGGCAAAATTTCTCAAAAGGGAGAGCAAATTATATGCTTGCCGAACAAGGTGATTGTAGAGGTGACAAGCCTTGAAAATTAAAACCAAAAGACTTGCCGTTTACGCCTTGCTTGTATCCTTGGCACTTATATTTTCCTATCTCGAATCACTTATAAGTCTTCCGCTTTTGCCTGGTGTTAAGTTAGGTCTTGCAAACGGTATAGTTTTGCTACTTGTATGGCTTTCGGATATTAAGGGCGCAGCTTTGGTGAATTTTGTTCGCATAGCGGTTTCTTCCTTGCTTTTTGGGAACTTGACTGTGTTTTATTTTTCCGTTTTAGGTGCTGTTTTTTCGCTTTTTATAATGTGTCTTGCAAAACGGCTTAAGGCTTCAATTCTTTTCACAAGTATATTAGGTGCCGTTGCCCACAATGTAGGGCAGTTAATAGCGGCGATTACGGTTTTTATGGGCTTTGGCCCAATGTATTATTTGCCGCTTTTGTGCCTTTCGGGTATTTTGTGCGGCACACTTATCGGTATTGTTTGCTTTTATTTGCTTAAAAATAAAGTTGTGGTTAATTTACTTAAAAATTTCTAAAGGAGTTTTTGTATGTGCGGCTTTGTAGGCTTTACAAATCAAATTAAAGACAATGGTACTGTCCTTAAGGGCATGATGGATAAAATCGCCCATCGTGGTCCCGATGGCAGCGGCGCTTATATTGATGGTGCAATAGCATTAGGTCATAGGCGCCTTAGCATCGTGGATATTTCAGATGGTCATCAACCTATGTTTAATGAGGATGAAAGTCTTGTTGTTGTTTTTAACGGCGAGATATATAACCATTTAGAAATTCGTGAAAAATTGGTGGCGGCAGGGCATATATTCAAAACAAGCCACTCCGATACCGAGGTTTTGCTTCACGCTTTTGAGGAATATGGTCCCGAGTTTGTAAAAATGCTTCGTGGTATGTTCGCCTTTGTTATATACAATAAGGCCGACGGCTCGCTTTTCGGCGCCCGTGATATGTTTGGAATCAAGCCCTTTTATTATGCCACATTCAACGAAAACTTCATTTTTGGCAGTGAGATAAAGTCCTTTTTGCTTCACCCCGAGTTCAAAAAGGAAATGAACGAGGAAGCCCTTGCTCATTATCTTTCTTTCCAATATTCACCCTGTGAAGAAACCTTTTTTAAGAATGTATATAAACTTCCGCCCGCACACTATTTCACATATAAAAACGGCGTTATGGAAAAGGCCCGGTACTTTATGCCTGATTTTTGCGCCGAAGATGGCTCGCTGGATTACTATTCCGATTTAATAGACGCTACAATTCGAGAATCTGTAAAGGCACATAAGCTTGCCGATGTAGAGGTTGGCTCATACCTTTCAAGCGGCATTGATTCAAGTTATATTTCAGAGGCTGCAAAGGTTGATAAAACATTTACTGTTGGCTTTGAAAGCCCTGACGGAAACCGTTATAATGAAATAGATTTTGCCAAAAAATTCGCTGATACAATAAAAACCGAGAATATAAGCAAAATAATAACACCCGAGGAATATTGGGGTGAGTTTGCCCGTATTCAGTATCACATGGACGAGCCCTTGGCCGACCCCGCCGCAATTGCGCTTTATTTCGTTTCAAACCTTGCAAGTAAATATGTAAAGGTTGTAATGTCGGGCGAGGGTGCCGATGAACTTTTCGGCGGCTATCGCATTTATCAGGAGCCCATAACAACAACCTATTATGACCGCCTGCCGTTTTGGTTTAGACGCTTTGTTAGTCGCACCTGTGAATTGTTGCATTTACCAAAAAAGCACGGTATAAATTATCTTATTCGTCGAGGCAAAACAATAGAGGAGCGCTTTATCGGTAACGCTAATATATTTAGTGTTAAGGAGCGCAACAAAATTCTTAAAAATCCGCTTGATGTTCCCACTCCCGCCGAACTTTGCAAAAAGTTTTATGATGAGGTAAGTGATAAGGATACCATCACAAAAATGCAGTATTTGGATATAAATATGTGGCTTATGGGAGATATACTGCTTAAGGCCGATAAAACAAGCATGGCGAACTCTTTGGAACTTCGAGTTCCTTTCCTCGATAAGAGGGTTATGGAATTAGCCGAAAAGATACCCGTGAAGTGTAGGGTAAACACTAAAACCACTAAATTGGCGCTTAGAAAAGCGGCCGAAAAAACCTTGCCGAAACTCACTGCCGAAAAGGATAAACTTGGCTTCCCTGTGCCTATTAGAGTATGGCTTAAAGAGGATAAGTATTATAATATTGTTAAGGAAGCCTTTACATCGAGCGATGCCGAGAAATTTTTCAACACCGAAAAACTGGTTGCTTTGCTTGACCGCCACCGTAGCGGCAAAGAGGATGTAAGCCGAAAAATTTGGACAGTTTATACATTCCTTGTATGGTATAAACAATATTTTGCAAACTGATAATAAAATCACTCGCTTCGGTTAAAATAAAGCCGAAGGAGGTAATAAAATGGATAAAGAAACGATGTCAAGTTTTGCAAAAGGAACCCTTACAGGTATGGTGGCAGGCGCTGCATTGCTTACCGTCGGCAAAATGATGATGAAAGACAATAAAAATCTTTCAAAGGGTTCGGGAAAGGCAATAAAGGCCGTTGGCGAATTTGTTGACGGCATACAAACAATGTTCAAATAATAATGCATGATAAAAAGGGTGCAAAAGCACTCTTTTTATTTTTTTGTTTTTTGCGAAAAATAGGCTTGACACTAAAGATATGGTATGCTATAATAGTGCTTGCGTTAAAAATGAATATGGGAGAATTCCCGAGCGGCCAAAGGGGGCAGACTGTAAATCTGTTGCTTTCAGCTTCGGTGGTTCGAATCCACCTTCTCCCACCAAAAATCCTCGTACGATAGTACGGGGATTTTTACTTTTTCACTATTAACTCTTCACTTTTCACTATTCTCTTTTTGTCGATTTTGGCAAGTAATAGTGAAGAAGTATTTTTGCAAGGCCTTGCCTTGCTTTTTTCACTATCGCAAGGTATAATATAAATACATTTATTATGAGGTGATTTTATGGCTCGAAACAATCGTTTTGAAAAGACATATACTCAAGGTCTTGGTACGATGGAAATTTGGGTTGATAGGGAAACAGGTGTTAACTATCTTTATCATAGTGGCGGCTACGGTGGAGGACTCACCCCTTTGCTTGATAGAGAGGGAAAGCCCATTATAACTTCGGTTATCAACAAATAGTACATAAGGGTAAGAATATGTTAAGCAATTTACATACGCACACCACCTTTTGCGATGGTAACGATACGCCCGAAGAGATGGTTTTAGAGGCGATAGATAAGTCCTTTGTTTCACTCGGCTTTTCGGGACACGGCTATATGGATTTTGACCAGAGTTATTGCATTACCGATATAAGAGGCTATATCAAAGAAATAAAGCGGCTAAAAGAAAAATATAAAAGGGAAATTCAAATTTATTTAGGTGTCGAGGAGGATATGCTCTGCCCTGTTCAAAATAGGGGAGATTTTGAGTATATAATAGGTTCTTCTCACTATGTACAAAAGGACGGCAAGCCCTTTGTGTTGGATGTTGGCAATGAAAATTTTGTAACCGCATTAAATCAGTTCGATGGTGATATCGTTAGCCTCGCTGAGAATTATTTTTCACACTTTTGTGATTATATATTGGCAAGACGGCCCGATATCATAGGACATTTTGATTTGCTTACAAAGTATGATGAAAAATTTGATTATGGCTTTACAACAAATCAAAAATATATTGAGGTTGGCAAGAAATATATATCGGTGGCGTCAAAGGCCGGTTCCTTTTTTGAGGTGAACACAGGCGCTATCGGTAGAGGCTGGCGTACATCTCAATACCCTGCGGAGCCGTTGCTTCATCAAATTAAAAAACAGGGCGGAAGAATTGTGCTTAATTCAGATTGCCATAAAAAAAGTTGGCTTGATTGTTCTTTTGGGGAAGTAAGGCTATTATTAAAGGATATAGGCTTTGAGTGCATCTATTCGCTTTATAACGGTGAATTTCAAAAAGATATGCTTTGATAAATATAATTTTTTCTTGCAAAATGATTGCTTTTTTGGTATAATGACCCTAATAAGCATTATGTTTATATAAGTTTTAGGAGGTAACACAAATGAAACGCATTTTATCAGTTCTTTTAGTGCTTGCAATGATTTTTGCTTTTGCTTCTTGCGGCACAGGTAGCACAACTATGACAATGGGTACAGGCGGCACAGCAGGTACATATTACGGCTACGGCGGTATCCTTGGCAACCAAATCAAAACAACAACAGGTATCACAGTTAATGTTGTTTCAACCGATGGCTCAAAAGCAAACATTTTGGGTATCGGGGAAGGCAACTATCAATTAGGTACAGTTCAATCTGATGTTATGGCTTATGCTTATACAGGTCAGCGTTCCTTTGAAAAAGAGGGTCAGATTGATAGCTTCCGCGTTATCGGCGGTCTTTATGCTGAGGCTGTTCAACTTGTAACTATGGACCCCAACATTAAGAGCGTTGCCGATTTAAGAGGTAAAAAGGTATCTATCGGCGCTGCAGGTTCAGGTGTTTACTTTAATGCTATTGATATCCTTGCTGCTGCAGGTCTTACCGAGGCTGATATTGTTCCTCAATATCAATCATTTGCTGATTCTGCAGATGCTCTTAAGGATAAGAAGATTGATGCTGCATTTATCGTAGCAGGCGCACCCACACCCGCAATTCAAGAACTTTGCACAACAACTGCGGCTTACTTGGTTCCGATTGATGGTGCAATCGCTGACAAGTTAATGCAGGACAATTCTTTCTATACAACTTATACAATTCCCGCTAACACCTATGATAAGCAAACAACTGCAGTTACAACCGTAACAGTTAAGGCAACACTTATCGTTAGCACCACTGCTTCTGAAGAGGATGTTTACAATATCACAAAGGCTATTTTCGATAACAAAGAGGCTATCACAACAGCGCACGCTAAGGGTGCTGAGCTTTCACTTGAAAATGCTACACAGGGTATGAGCGTTCCTTTCCACAAGGGTGCGGCAAAATATTTTGCTGAAAAAGGTATCACAGTAGAAGCCAAATAATTAAAATCGTTTATATTTATTGGCTGCAGAAATTTCACTGCAGCCAATTTTCTTTGCATTATACTTTAAGGAGGATTCTATGGCACTTTTTAAGAAAAAAGAAGTAATTGAAAACCAAGGCCCGATGGACTTGGATTCGGTTATGAAAAAGTTCGACCGAGAATCCAACACTCGTATTTGGGAGGGCACACCAAAACTTATAGTAAATGCTATTCTTGCGGCGTTTTCAGTTTTTTGCATTTATGTAACACTCGTTGCTACATGGCTTGATGAAATTCGCTTAACCTCATTTATGGCATTTATTATGTTCATAGGTTTTTTGGTTTTCCCCGCTAAAAAGGGTACGCAAAAGGTTAACTTTATGCCTTGGTATGACATAATTTTAATGTTTGCAGGCACCGCCTCGTTCCTTTATTACACCTTTAACGCAATAGAAATTGTATCGCGTTATAAAATTGCACCCTTTGAGGTTGCTATAGGAATAGTAGGTATTCTTTGCCTTGCCGAACTTTGCCGAAGAAGTGTTGGACTTCCGATTTTATGTGTTGCAGGCGCTTTGCTTGTTTATGCTCTTGTGTGGGGCTCAACCAACCCGAGCATAATGGCACGCATAACCGAAAATGTTCGAGTGCTTTTCTATTCAAAAGAGGGTATTCTTTCAACCCCAATTAATGTTTGTTCAAAATATATTGTAATGTTCATAATTTTCGGCGCATTTTTGGAGCGTACGGGTATTGCCGATTTCTTTATTCAAATCGCAAATGCTTTGGTAGGTCGCTTCTCGGGTGGACCTGCAAAGGTTGCCGTTGTAGCGAGTGCGCTTGAGGGTATGGTTTCGGGCTCGTCGGTTGCTAACACCGTAGGCTCGGGTGCCGTTACAATTCCGCTAATGAAGAGGACAGGTTATAAGCCTGAATTTGCAGCCGCCGCCGAAGCATCTGCTTCTACAGGTGGACAAATTATGCCTCCCATTATGGGCGCGGCAGCCTTCCTTATGGCCGAAACAGTTGGTGTTCCTTATTCGAATATAGTTGTTAAGGCAATTCTTCCCGCCGCCCTTTATTTCGCAGGCGTATTTGTCACAGTTCACCTTGAGGCCAAAAAAGAGGGACTTCGCGGTTTATCAAAAGAAGAATTACCTCGCTTAAAGCCCTTGCTTAAGCAAACCTACTTGTTAATTCCATTGATTTTGCTTATTTATCTTGTGGGCACAAGCACAAGGTCGATCGCTTACGCTGCTGCAATCGCTATCGTGGCTGCAATAGTTGTAAGTATGTTTAGAAAAGAAACCCGTATTACCCCTATGAAACTTCTTGAGGCTCTTGCCGCAGGCGGACGAGGTATGATTACTGTTGCAGCGGCGTGCGGTGTTGCAGGTATAGTAGCGGGTATAATCGGTGTTACAGGTCTTGCTTATATGCTCTTTAACGGCATAGTAGCCTTGGCAGGAAATCAGGTAATAATCGCCTTGTTCCTTACAATGCTTTGCTGTATCGTGCTTGGTATGGGTGTTCCCACAACGGCCAATTATTGCATTATGGCGGCAACATGTGCACCTATCCTTGTTCAAATGGGTGTGCCTATGATTGCGGCTCACTTCTTTGTATTCTATTTCGGTATTGTAGCCGACTTGACTCCTCCCGTTGCTCTTGCGGCTTATGCGGGTGCGGCCATTGCTCAGGCAAACCCGATGAAAACCGCATTTACATCAACCAAACTTGCAATAGGTGCATTTATCGTTCCTTATGTATTTGCACTTAATCCCGCAATGCTCTTTATAAACACAACGGCACCCGAAGTTATCCTTATTTGTGTTACTTCGTTTGTAGGTATATTTGCGGTGTCGGCGGCGTTAGAGGGATATTTCTTGCACCACATGAAATGGTATGAGAGGTTTCTAAGCGTAACGGGCGGTCTTTTGCTTATCTACCCCGGTATTATTACCGATACAATAGGTTTAGGACTTGTTGCGATAGTTGCACTCTTCCAGATTTTAACCCGTAAAAAATATAAAGCAAATATAGCATAAAAATAAAAACCTCCGATACGCTAATGCGTATCGGAGGTTTTTTGTATTTATTTAATTGCTTTTGTATCGATTTCTTCCTTGATAAGTGCGGTAAAATCGTTAACCGACATACTTCCAAGGTCGCCGTTTTCACCTCTGCGGCGAACTGAGAGGGTTTTTGTTTCAACCTCGTTGTCGCCGATAATAAGCATAAAGGGTACCTTTTGCAAACGAGCCTCTCTGATTTTGTAACCGATTTTCTCGTTTCTATCATCTATTTCAAGTCTGATACCTATTTTTTCAAGGCTTGCCTTGATTTCATAAGCATAGTCTAAATGGCGGTCGGCAATCGGTAAAATCTTAAGTTGAACGGGAGCCATCCAAACAGGAAATGCGCCGGCATATTTTTCAATGAGAAGCGCCAAGGTGCGCTCGTAGCAACCGATTGATGTGCGGTGAATAATATAGGGGTTTTTCTTAACACCGTCCTTATCGGTATATTCCATACCGAATTTTTCGGCAAGCATTTGGTCAATTTGAATGGTGATGAGGGTGTCCTCTTTGCCGTGAACATTTTTGATTTGGATATCGAGTTTTGGTCCGTAGAATGCGGCCTCACCAACGCCTACCTTGTAAGGAATTTGGAGGTGGTCAAGAATTTTCTTCATAACACCTTGAGCCTCATCCCATTGTTCAGTGGTGCCGATATATTTTTCACGATTGTCGGGGTCCCATTGCGAGAAGCGGTATGAAACATCTTCATAAAGGCCTAATGTTTTAAGCATAAAGGTTGTAAGTTCAAGACAACCCTTAAACTCATCCTCTAACTGTTCAGGGGTGCACATAAGGTGACCTTCTGAAATTGTAAACTGTCTTACACGGATAAGGCCGTGCATTTCGCCGCTTTCCTCGTTTCTAAAGAGGGTAGAAGTTTCATCGTAGCGAAGGGGCAAATCTCTATATGAACGGGGACGGTTTAGGTATGCTTGATATTGGAAGGGGCAGGTCATAGGACGAAGCGCAAAACATTCTTTGGTTTCATCGGTTGGGTCGCCCATAACAAACATACCGTCAAGATAGTGGTCCCAGTGGCCCGAAATCTTGTATAAATCACTCTTTGCCATAAGGGGAGTTTTGGTAAGCTGCCAACCACGGCGTGCTTCTTCATCCTCAACAAAGCGTTGCAAAATTTGTATAACCTTTGCACCTTTAGGAAGCATAATAGGAAGACCTTGACCAATAAAGTCACAGGTTGTAAATAGCTCAAGCTCTCGGCCTAATTTGTTGTGGTCACGCTTTTTGGCTTCCTCAACCCTTTGCAAATGCTCTTCAAGTTCACTTGTCTTCGGATATGCGGTGCCGTAAACTCGGCAAAGCATCTTCTTAGAAGAATCGCCGCGCCAGTAAGCACCTGTCGCCGAGGTCAGCTTAAACGCCTTAACCAGACCTGTTGACATAAGATGCGCACCGGCACAAAGGTCGGTAAAATCACCCTGTGTATAAAGACTGATTGTGGTGTCAACCGGCAAATCGTTTATGAGTTCCACCTTATAATCTTCACCCTTTGCGGCGAAAAATTCGATAGCCTCTTGTCTTGGCATTTCGCTTCTTGTAAGGGGGATATCCTCTTTTACAATCTTCTTCATTTCGGCTTCGATTTTTTCTAAATCTTCGGGTGAGAAGTTAGATTTTACATCAAAGTCATAGTAAAAACCGTCATCAATTGCGGGACCAATAGCAAGTTTTACATCGGGATAAAGGCGCTTAACCGCTTGTGCCAAGATATGAGATGCAGTATGCCTAAAGGTCCAACGACCGTATTCGGTATTAAAATCTAAAATATCAACCTTGTCGCCATCCTTTAATACGGTGCGCAAATCAGTGTTTTCACCGTTGACACAGGCGGCAAGAGACGACTTATAAAGTCCTCCGCCAAGGCTTTTCACCGCTTCATAAACGGTAAGACCATCCTCAAATGTGCGGGGGTTTGAATTAAAAATAATTTCCATAATTTTTCCTCCTGAAAATAAAAAAAGCCCGTCCCAAAAGGGACGAAGCAATAAACTCCGCGGTTCCACCCAAATTCCGTAAAAACGGCACTTTGTACCCATAACGAAGGCTAATCGTCTGTGTTGTTAACCACAGCACTCCAAGGCGGTTTCACCCAAAATAAAGTTAAGCAGGCTTACAGCCGATGACCCGCATTCTCTTTTAACCGACATTTAGGCTAATGTCCTTATCAACGCTTTATAAAATAATATTATAACAAATATTAAATAAAGTCAAGCATAAACTTGAATTAGCAGATAATATGTGTTAAAATATTTTCGGTGAATGAAAATGTTATTCAAAACAAAATCTGCGTATGATTTTTTAATAGTGGGACTTGGAAATCCGGGCCATGAGTATGAAAACACCCGTCATAATATAGGTTTTATGGCGGCCGATGCTTTATGCGAAAAATTCGGCGCCACACTTGGACGCTTGAAGCACAAGGCCTTGATTTCGGAGTGTAGGATAGGTGATAAGAGGTTGCTTATTGCAAAGCCTCAAACCTTTATGAATTTGTCTGGCGCGGCGGTAAGCGAAATTTGCAAATTTTATAAAATACCTTATGATAAGGTTATAATAATGTTTGATGATGTGTCTTTGGATGTGGGTAAAATCCGTATGCGCCGAAACGGTAGTCACGGCGGGCATAACGGTATGAAGGATATATCCCTATCTCTTAATACAAATGATATTTTTCGCATAAAAATTGGTGTAGGTCAAAAGCCCAATCCGCAGTATGACCTTAAAGACTGGGTGCTTGGAAAATTCCCAAAGAGTGATGCCGAAAATATCAGTGTAGCACTTGATAAGGTTGTAAAGGCGGTTCAAGAGGTAATTGACGGTAAGATTGAATCGGCTATGAACAAATATAACAGTTAAAGCGGCGGTAAAATGGAGTTTATAAAGGGAATTATAAACCAAAATGCCGGATACAAATTATTACTTGCGGATATAGAGAATAACTGCTTGCCGATAGCCTTGAACGGACTTTCGCATATACACAAGGCGGTGATTTTGGCGGCGTTATCAATGGATAGCGAGAAAAAAGGGGTAATTATAACCCCCGATGAAGCAACGGCCTCATCTTTGCTTTCCGATTTAGCCTCAATGAAGATTGATGCGGTATCCTTTCCTGCAAGAGATTTTTGTTTCGGCGAAACACTCTCTCACTCAAAAGAGTACGAGCATATCCGCATAGACACCCTATCCAAACTTTTGGATGGGGCTTTTCGGCTGCTTGTAATCTCTGCTGAGGCGGCAATTCAATATACAATGCCAAAAGACTTTTTAAGGCAAAACACCTTTAGCATAAAAACGGGGGAAGAAATCACCCTTAATGCTTTGAAAACACGGCTTTTGGCCTCTGGCTATACTTTGGTGCCCTTAACCGAGGGGCGAGGTCAGTTTTCGGTGCGCGGCGGCATTGTTGATATATTCCCTGCCAATATGCAAAGTCCTGTGCGTATTGAGTTTTGGGGCGATGAGATTGATACAATCAGTCTTTTCGATGCCGAAAGCCAACGCCGAGGCGAGAATATAAACGATGTTAAAATTATTCCCGCTAATGAAATAGCACCTGATACCAAGACACTCTCCGAAAAATTACAAAAACTTTTACAAAAAGATAGGAAACTCAACGATAAAAATAAGAGCAGAATAGAAAACGATATTGCTCTTATCGATAGCGGAATAGATATATCTTATGACAGGTATTTGGCGGCTATATATGAACCCTTTACTGCTATTGATTATATAGAAAACCCGTTGGTTTTTGTATATGACAGCAACGGTATAGCCTCGGCGCTTAAGGGCATTTTTGCAAGGCAAAAAGAGGACACCGCTTTTTACCTTGAGGAAGGCTTTTTGTGTCATAAATTCTCAAAATATACAAAAACGGCGGCAGAGTTTAAGTTATGGCTTGAACGGGCCGTATTTATGGAAAATTTTTCAAGGGCGAAATATGATTTGCCGCTTAAAGAGGTTATAAACTTTAACCTCAAACGCTTACCTGTTTGGAATGGCGATGTTGCGGTGTTGCTCGATGATATAGGTTACACGCTTTCTAATGAGGGCAGTTGCGTCGTCTTGGCAGGCGAGGAGAAAAACGCTCGTATTTTGTGCGATACATTAAATGCCAAGGGCATCAATGCAACACTTTGTCTTGATGGTAAACACATAAACAAAAAGGGTGTTACGGTGCTTTGCGGCGGTCTTTCAAGCGGATTTGAACTGCCAGAGCAAAACTTTATGCTCATAACCCAAAACTTTATAAGCGGCGAAAGGGTGCGAAAAAGGCGCTTCAAGGCCGAAAACGCTATAGGCTCATTAGATGAACTTAAAAGCGGTGACTATGTAGTTCACGCCCAACACGGAATAGGTATTTTTGCAGGAATTAACAAAATAACAAACGATGGTGTAACCAAAGATTATATCAAGATAAATTACGCCAAAACTGATGTTTTATATGTTCCTGTAACACAACTTGATTTAATTTCAAAGTATATAGGTTCGGCCGAAAACAGTAATATAAAACTTAATAGGCTTGGTAGCGGCGATTGGCAAAAAACAAGAGCAAGGGTGAAACGGGCGGTTAAGGATATGGCTAAAGAACTTACCGCTTTGTATGCTAAGCGTATGTCGGTTAAGGGATACGCCTTTAGTGCCGACACCCCCTTGCAACAAGAATTCGAGGCAAAGTTCCCTTTTCTTGAAACCGATGACCAAATTCGCTCGGCTAATGAGATAAAGAGAGATATGGAAAGAGCCGTTCCTATGGATAGGTTGCTTTGCGGCGATGTAGGTTTTGGCAAAACAGAGGTGGCGCTCAGAGCCGCATTCAAGTGTATTAGCGAGGGCAAACAATGTGTTTTCTTGGTGCCCACTACAATACTTGCATGGCAACACTTTAATACGGCGTTAAGGCGTTTCGGTGATATGCCGTTGACGGTTAAAATGCTTTCAAGGTTTGTATCACCCGCCGCTCAACGAAAAACAATTTCCGAATTAAAACTTGGTAAGGTGGATATGGTTATTGGCACCCACCGCCTAATTTCCAAGGATATTTCCTTTAAGAATTTAGGACTTGTTATAATTGATGAGGAACAACGCTTCGGCGTTGCCCAAAAGGAAAAATTAAAGCAAGATTATCCCGAGGTGGATGTGCTCACCCTATCGGCAACCCCGATACCCCGCACCTTAAATATGGCAATGTCGGGCCTTCGTGATATGTCAACAATAGACGAGGCCCCCTCCGACCGCTTGCCCGTTCAAACCTATGTTTTGGAGCAAAACGACGGAATAATAATTGATGCTATTCGCAAGGAGCTTCGCCGTGCAGGTCAGGTTTATTATTTGCATAATAGAGTAGATGATATAGTATCAAAAGCGGCAAGACTTAAGGAGAAAATTCCCGAGGCGAGAATAGCGGTTGCTCACGGCAAGATGAGTGAGGAGGAGTTGTCGGAGGTTTGGCAACGACTGCTTGAACACGAAATAGATATTTTGGTTTGCACTACAATAATCGAAACGGGCGTAGATGTTCCCAACGCCAACACACTAATCGTTGAAAATGCCGACCGTATGGGGCTTTCTCAGCTTCATCAGTTAAGGGGTAGGGTAGGGCGTTCACCAAGGCGTGCCTTTGCTTATTTTTGCTTTAAGGCGAATAAGCAAATCAACGAGGTGGCTGAGCGTAGGCTTGAGGCAATAAGGGAATTCACCGAGTTTGGCGCAGGCTTCAAAATCGCAATGCGTGACCTTGAGATAAGGGGCGCGGGCAGCATTTTAGGTGGAGAGCAGCATGGTAATTTAGAGGCAGTTGGCTATGATATGTATATAAAACTGCTAAATGAAGCCATAAATGAAGAAAAGGGCTTGCAAACGGCGGCCGACCTTGATTGCACGATAGATATAAATATATCCGCGTATATCCCCGAAAGGTATATCGAGTCACTTCCTGCACGGCTTGGCATATATAAGCGAATAGCAGCGATATCGAGTGATGCACAGCGTATGGATGTTATTGATGAGCTTTGCGATAGGTTTTCAGAGCCACCAAAAGAGGTTTTGGGACTTATAGATATAGCTTTGCTTCGAAATCGTGCCGCAAGGCTTGGAATTTATGCTATTGAGGAGGATAAAAACGGCATCATTTTAAGGGTAAATGCGGTTACTCCCGAGCAACTTGAAAAACTTAACGAGCCGTTGGGGAACAGGTTATGCCTTTATCCTAGTGACCCCCCTTATTATTCGGTAAAATATAAAAACGGACAAAAGAAAAATCAACTCATAAATGAAATTGCGTCCATTTTGTAAATTTTGAAAAAATTATAGACTTTTCTTTTGGTATGTTATATACTTAATTTAATAATATTTGTACAAATCTTGGAGGAAAAGATATGTTAAAGACAGTTAAAAGACTTGGCGCATTAGTTCTCGCAATAGTTATTTGCTTAAGTTTTGCCGCTTGTCATAAGCAGGGCGAAATAGCAGTAAGGGCTGACGGTGTCGAGTTCACATCGGCGTTTTATTCTTGCGCTTTATTAGCAGCGGATATGCAAGCACAGGAAATTATGGCCGAAAGATATGAAAGCACATCTACAACCCTTGATAATTCTGCTTGGCTTAATAAAACCATCGACGAGGTTCCTTATGTAGAGTGGGTTGAAAAGCGAGCACTTGATACCATTAAGGAAATGGTTGTGGCAAAGAAACTTTGTGAGGAAAACAAGATAGACACCGCAAAATATTTTGAATTGGCCGACCAAAATGCCGAATATTTGTGGAGTTACGGTTATGCCGATTTCTTTACACAAAACGGCGTTTCTTTTAACACATATAAGGAATTCAGTCGCTATGAGCAATATAGCACCGCTTATTTTGATTTCCTCTACGGCGATGGCGGCGAAAAGGCAGTTTCTAAAGAAGAACTTAAAACCTTTGCGGATACCAACTATGCATATCTTAACATTTACGCTGAAGATATTACCGATATGAGCGAAGATGAGATGCAGGTTGTTAAGGAAGAACTCGAGTCATATAAGGCTATGTTAGAGTCGGGCAAAACCTTTACCGAGGTTTATGCAAAGGCAACTGACACCGAGTATAAGGCCGATTCAACCGATACAGGTAACTTTAGCCATAGCCTTGCAACCATTTGGGGTGCCACAGGCACATCTTACGAAAACAACTATTTTGAAAACACCAAGGAAATGGCAAAGGGCGAAATTAAAATAGTAACCCTCACCGAAGAGGATGCAACCTATGCCGTGCTCATTCTTAAGGGCGATATCACAGGTGAAAGCAACACAAATATTGAAACAGTTTACAGTGCTGCCCGTACTGACCTTAAGGGCGAAGAATTTGATGCCTTTATTACAGAGAAGGTAGAGGCAGTAAATTTGGAAACTGTTAAGTATGCAGTAAATCAATTCAAGGTTAAGAAGATTAAATTCCCTGCACAGTAATTGCTTTGAGGTGGAAAAATGATTTATACCCACGAAAATTCGGCCATTCAGGTCCACGGAATACCCTTTTTTAAGCAACACGGCAAATATCTTCGCATAAGTGATGAGTTGTTTGAAAAAATGCCCCATTTGTCGTTTTTGGGCAAACTCGTAACGGGGGCGAGACTTCGCTTTCGCACAAACAGTCAAACCATCAAGGTTTCTTTTTCAATAGCAAAACCGCATTGTCCCTCTTATTTGGCAGATTTTTCGGCCGTGGTTTTTTATGGAAAAGGAATAGATAGCGAATATGCCGGCCACACTCAAGTGGAGATAACCGATGAGGGCAGCATAACTGTGGGCGAGTTTAAGAAAAACGCCGATATGCAGGATGTAACCATCTTTTTCCCAAAATATGCAATGGTGTCGGGTTATGGTGTAGAAATTGAAGAGGGCGCCGTAATAGAGGCACCCACACCTTATAAATATAATAAGCCTATTCTTTTCTACGGCTCCTCAATCACACAAGGAGGCACCGCCTCAATTTGTTCCAATGCCTACACTGCTATGCTTTCCCGTTGGCTTGATTTCGATTATTATAATATGGGCTTTTCGGGTAATGCAAAGGGCGAAATCATAATGGCGGACTATCTTAACACCATTGATTTTGCGGCATTTGTACTTGATTATGACCATAATGCAGGCTATTCGGAGTTAAGGGAAACGCATGAGCCGTTCTTTAAGAGGATTAGAGAGGCGCACCCTGATGTTCCTATTTTAATGATGTCACGCCCCAATACCGATGAAGCGCCCGAGGGTGCGGCTGACCGCCGTGATATTATCCTAAACACTCTAAATAATGCCAAAGCGGCAGGGGACGATAAGGTGTATTTCATCAACGGCGAAACCTTTTTTGGAAAGGAACACCGTATGGAATGTACTGTGGATAAAGTTCACCCCAACGATTTGGGACATTATCGTATGGCAACCACCATTGAGCCTGTGCTTAAAGAAATACTGGAAAAATATTGTTGACATATTAAACGCAATATGTTAATATCATAATATCAAAAACCGATAGAGGTCGCGGTGTTTATAAGTAATGCTGTCATAAAGCGCGGTAACGCGGTAGCACGAAAGGAACCATCGCCGAAGGGCCTTCTCATTACTGGGGGAGGGTTGCTGGTTTATTGCAAAATATGTAATAAACTGTCACGATATCTTGTGGAGCGCTATCAAATAGGTAAGTTTTATGCCGTGATATGCTCTATTTGCATATCACGGTTTTAGTTTTGGAGGTTTATTAAAAATGACGGCAAAAAAAATTATTCCCAAGGTGCTTATTTTGCTATTTATCGTAGCATTTGGTGTACTTTGTGCTTTCACAGGTCCCATAACAGCACCGGTTGGCACGCTTTGGTCGCTATTCCCACCGGTAATAGCAATCGGTCTTGCTTTGCTTACAAAAGAGGTTTATTCTTCTTTGTTTGTAGGTATTTTAGCAGGCGGACTTATTTACACAGGCTTTAAGCCGATTCAAACTGTTGATTCTATGATTAGCGATGGCTTCATTTCAGCAGTTAGCGGCAGCGCAGGTATCTTTATCTTTTTGGTACTTTTGGGCGTTATCGTTGCTTTGCTTAATAAAGCAGGTGTATCCCGCGCCTTTGGTAACTGGGCAGCAAAAAATGTAAAGGGTAAAATCGGCGCATCAATCGCAACCTTTATATTTGGTATTCTTATCTTTATTGATGACTATTTCAACTGCTTAACAGTTGGTGCAGTTATGCGCCCTGTAACTGATAAGGCAAAGATATCCCGTGCAAAATTATCATACTTAATCGATGCTACTGCAGCACCCGTTTGTATGATAGCTCCCATTTCTTCTTGGGCTGCTGCCGTTTCGGGCTATGCCCCCGATGGTCAGGGACTTTCTCTCTTTATCAGTGCAATTCCCTTTAACTTCTATTCACTTATGACATTTGTTTTCGTTATTGCTATCACTTTAATGAAATTTGATTACGGTCCTATGAAGCTTCACGAGGTTAATGCCGAAAACGGTGATTTGTTCACCTTTGGCGGTGCAGTAGGTGAGGATAGTGAGGAAATCGGCGCTGACCGTGGTGCTAAGGTGCTTGACCTTATTATCCCGATTATCGTTCTTATCGGTATCTGCGTAGGCTCACTTTTCTATGTTGGTAGATGTATGGGTGAGGAGTGGGTATTCGCTTCTGCTAATTATGATGCCTCGCTCGGCTTTATAGATGCTTTCTCAAACACCGACGCTACTGTTGGTCTTCCCTGGGGCGGCCTTGTAGCCCTCGTGTTTGTGGTTATCTACTTTATTGCCCGTCGCCTTGTTTCTTTCAAAGAGGCAATGGAGTGTATACCTAAGGGCTTTATCGCAATGGTACCCGCCATCCTTATTCTTACAATGGCAACTACACTTAAGAATATGACAAGCCTTCTTGACTCTTCTGTTTTTGTTGAAAGTGCTTTGGCAAATGCGGGAAATCTTCAAGCATTTTTGCCCGCAATTATATTCCTTGTTGCCTGTTTCATTGCTTTTGCAACCGGTACATCTTGGGGTACATTCGGTATTCTTATCCCGATTGTTCTCGGTATATTCCCTGTTGGCAGCACAATCGGTGTTATCGGTATGTCGGCATGTCTTGCAGGTGCCGTTTGCGGTGACCACTGCTCACCCATTTCGGATACAACAATTATGTCGAGCGCCGGTGCACAGTGCAACCACATCAACCACGTTTCAACTCAGTTGCCATACGCTATAACTGTTGCAGCAATTTCCTTTGTGCTTTACATTATCGCAGGCTTTGTTCAAAACGCTGTGATTTTGTTGCCACTCGGTATTGTTATTACAGTTGCAACACTCTTTGTTATTAAAGCCATTAGTAATAAAAAGGCTTAATAAAATATTACCCACTTGAAAAAAAGTACTGCTACGGCTATAATGGTTGTAGCAGTATTTTTTTGGAGTTTTTATGGAAAAGTATAAGGAAATAGAACGCAGTATAATTAAAAGATATAGAAAAAGTATATGGAATAATTTTGTCGGCGCCATACAGGAATATGAGCTTATAAGCCCTAATGATAAAATAGCAGTTTGTATTTCGGGCGGTAAGGATTCGGTGTTACTTGCAAAATGTATGCAAGAACTACACCGCCACACCGATGTTCCCTTTGAACTTGAGTTTATTGTTATGGACCCCGGATATAATGCCGAAAACCGCAAACTTATAGAGCAAAATGCCTCTCTTTTGCAAATTCCGATAAAGATTTTCGAAAGCGAGATTTTTGATATAGTAACCGAGGCGGGTGGATCACCTTGTTATTTGTGTGCGAGAATGCGCCGAGGCAATCTATATGCATTTGCAAAGGAACTCGGGTGTAATAAAATAGCGCTTGGTCACCATTTTGATGATGCTATCGAAACCCTGCTTATGAGTATGATGTACTCAAGCGAAATAAAAACAATGCTTCCCAAACTTAAAAGCACCAATTTTGAAGGTATGGAGTTAATTCGTCCGCTTTATAAGGTCAAGGAAAAGGACATTATAAATTGGGTGGAGTTTAATTCTCTTCGCTTTTTGCAGTGCGCTTGTAAGTTCACAAAGGATAGCGAGTATAACGAGGAGCTCTCTAAACGCAAGGAAATAAAGGCGCTTATAAAGGAAATAAAGAACACCAATAGGTATGTTGACGATAATTTGTTTCGCAGTATGCATAATGTAAATATGGCGCAAATTGTGGGCTGGCGTGATGCTGAGGGACAACAAAAGAAAAGTTTTCTTGATAAATATTAAAGATTACATAACGCCTAGTACGTATTAGATGGTATTAGGTGTTTTTGTTTTTTTGAAATGTCACATTTTAGATAGATAAAACGTTTTATATACGAAAGGGGTGTGAAAAATGAGCAAAATTTTAGAAAATGAAATTTTCGAAGCGGCATTATTAAGAATTTCAAAAGGTGATTTGTCGCCATTAGAGTTAATTTATGAGCGTTTTGGTAAATTGTTGTTTTCAATTGCTTTTCCTTACTTGAAAATAGACAAGAGGCAGAAGATGTTTTACAGGAAACATTCATTAAAATAAGTTATAACGCTTCAAAATATCGAAAAGGGGAAAATAGTAGTGTAAAAGCTTGGTTGGTAACTATTTGTAGAAATTTAAGCCTTGATAGATTACGACATATAAAAATGCAACAAGAACAGATGCCGATTTTTCACACCGGTTCAGCAAGTGAAAAGGTAGAAGCGGATATATCTTTTTTACAAATGATTTCAGTATTGGACGAAGAAGAAAAACAAATCGTGATTTTCAAGTCTATTTGGTCATTAAAACATCAGGAAATAGCAAAGGTTTTAGATATTTCCACTGAAAACTCTCGCCAAAAATATAAGCGCGCAATACATAAAATGAGGAGAAATCAGATTTCAGATGAAAAGAACACTAATTAAAAGCGTCAAAAAACTTGAAATTCCACCCAAAGAAAAAGTTTTGCAGTTAGCATTTTATAACAAACAAGAAAAAAAGAATTTTTTGTTGCACATTTATCTTAAAAAAGGATTTTTGTGTGCTGTTAGTTTAGCACTTATAATTTGTATTGTTTTGCAAGGCGTAGTTTTCTTACGCAATGGGGAAACAAGAAACTTACAGGTTGTTTATGGTAATGAAATCTTTGTTAGCGTGTTTGATGAGTGGGATTCGGATGAAATCGTGCGTTTTGGCATTTCTGATTCACTAAAGAAGAAAATGGAGGAAAAAAACGGAGAAAAAGTTCTTTTTTCGGTATATATACGTTTTTATCCAGTTCTTGCATATGGTGAGGGTTTTGAAACAAGCGAAAATCTTGCTGCGCAAATCAATGAAAATAAGGCCAAAAGGGAAAAACTGAACAAAGAACTATATGAGCTGCAAAAAATATACCCTGTCGGCAAATATTTAGCCGAGGGGTTGGTGCTGTTAAAGGAATTAACCGAGGTTGAGAAACAAGAAATGTATCCAGACCTTGACAAATTAACTCAAAGCGAAAAAGAAGTAATAAAAAAACAAATAGACTTGTTATGTAATGATATGGATTTGCTTGTGCAAGAATATCATCAATTAAATGAAAAAGAAAATCTTGAACGGAAAGAGTATTGTACTGATGTTTTGCAAAGAGAGATAGATACGGTAAGCGATATAATAGGTGTAGATAAGTTTGAAAAGGTTGCGCAGCATTCTGAGGTGTTTATAGACAAAGCGGACAATATATACAACGCTATAATTAATGCTAAAACAATAGAAGCAATTGCTCAGAGAGGAAGTTGTGATATTTTTTTTGCGTTACCTGAACGCACAGGAGATTATAATGAAAAGATAACAGATTCTCTAACTCACTATTTGGAATATATGGGTGAAAACGAAACAATAGAAATTGTTGCGGTATCAGTATATGATACTTCTCTTTCATACGCTTTCGAGCAAAACTTAACAAATAATATTTCATATAACCAAGAATACATCAAAAAATGGAAAGGATTCGATATAAACGGCGATGGCAGCATATCAAATGAAGAAAACAACCAAAAAGAAGCGAAAGAAGCATATATTAACAACTTATTGAAAAACAACGGGATTTTAGAGAGGCGTATTATTGTTGAAAAATTTGAAAATTGCGGTTTTGGATTTAATGCAAAACTTAATAAAAACGAAATAATAAAGTTGGCTGAAAATCCGGAAATCCGAGCGATTTATGTAAAAAAATAGGATTTTTAGAGAGGAGAAACAAAAAATTATTGGGGTATAGGCTTGAATAAAACTATGAAACTTCGGAAAGAACAATGTATTTTGGTTTAGCGTGGTGGTAGGAAAAAAAGGTATGGAGCACCCATACCTTTTTATTTTTCCTTCTTTAATTTATAAATTTCTTCGGCGGCGATACGGGTTTTAGCCACTATATCTCCCGTGTTTTTAGGGAAGCAGTAGTAAAGCATATCCTTATTTCCTATGCAAATCACATCACCGATTTCATACCAAAAATAATCGGAATAGAGTCCATAGGAAGCAAGAGGAGAGTGATGATAATTAAGCTCGCCGTCTAAACCTGTTAGTGTAAAGCCCTCGGGGGTGTGGGTAAGGTGACCGCTACCAATCTTATATATAGCCTTAAAGTTGCGAAGCACAGCGATATCAACATCAACATCGAGAAGATAACTGCCGTTTTTAATTTCCTCCTTAACACACTTTCGTTGCCAATTGTACCAATCGGGGATATGGGGGAATTCGGTTTCGCCGTTTTCGGCATTCAAGCGGCCATATTCATCCATATAATAGGCTTTTCCACATTTATTACAGGTGAGTTTTGTGCCTTTGCCTTCCATATAGCCCTCACTGTTACAGGCGGCGCAGCGGTATAAAATACGGTTTAAGCCGTCGGCACGGAAGGGCTCGTTAACAACGGTTTTTGTCGCATATTGCTTGGCAAAATTATCAAATGAAAATTGCTCATCAAGGCGTTTGTCCAATTCCTCAACCGAAAGAGTAGCTATATCCTCTTTTGTAAAAAGGCAGTGCAAATTGGCGCTAACCTTGACCTTGCGTTTTTGTAGTCCGTTATATAAAGGGTCCCGCAAAAATGCGCCATCGGTAATAACGGTGAGTACAGGTACGCCGAGTTTTTTAATTAAAACACCAAGGCGGCGGGGCAAGGGGGTTGCGGTGCCATCAAAGGTGTAGCTCGCCTCGGGATACATAAGCACGCTTAATTTTTTCTTATTAACGGCATGTATTAAATCTTTAACCAGTGTTAAGTCGGTTACAAATTTTTGGGTTGGAATACAGCCGATGTTTCGCATAAGCCATTCCTTGCCAACAAAACCGTCCGAGGTGCAAACAATGCCATAGGGCATAGGATAAAAAATCCGTGAGGCTATTTCCAAATCAATAAAGCTCGAGTGGTTCATTAAAATTAGATATGGACCCTTTTCCGCCTTTTCCATACGGGTTTTGGTTAGCTTAAAGTGGGTTGCCCATAAATCAGGTATAGCCGCAAGTCGTATTATTGTTCTAAAGAGTATATTTGGGCGTTTAGGATATTTGTGCTTTTGCGTTGGCAGGCATAGGACCTCGCTATACGGCAGGACCTTTGTCTTTATTTTCATTTTATTTCCCCTAAAATTACGGTGTTACATACACCGTTTGATTTGTTGAATATATAACCATACCGGGTTTTGCGCCGTTTGGTTTTTTGATGAATTTTATCGGCGTGTAGTCAACCGCTACTTGACTTGATGCCGCCGCCTTTGAGTTTTTAGCGGCAAGGGTTGCGGCGAATAAAATATCTTCATCGGTATGTGTGCCATCGGTACATAAAACCACGTGAGCCCCGGGGATATTCTTGGTGTGGAACCATATATCAGTTTTAGCGGCAGTGTGAAGCGTCAAGGCATCGTTTTGGGTGTTGTTTCGGCCCATAAGCACGGGAAGCCCCGAGGGAGAAACAAATTCCTCGAAATTAGTGTTAACCTTTTTGGCTTTTGTGTTTTTCTTTTGTTTTATAAGACCAACCGATGCGAGTTCGGTGCGAATTTCATCAATGTCGGCAGTGCTTTTAGCCCTTGAGAGACTTTCAAGTACGCTTTGGATATAAGTCAGTTCGTTTTTATCGGTTTCGATAAGCGAGGACAAGGTTTGCTCGGCAGTGTGGCTTTTCTTGTAGTCTTTGAAATATTTTGCCGCATTGGCAGCAGGGGATAATGCGGGGTTTAATGGGATTGATACAGTCGCCATATTTTCATCATAATAGTTTACAACAGATGCCTTTGTTTGTCCAAGACTAATGCTGTGGAGATTGGCCTTAATTAACTCGCCGTAAATTCTTAAATGCTCACGATTAAGACATTTTTCTAAGTCCCGTTCTCGAAGAGCCATACGGCGCTTTATTCGGCTTTCAATAAGGCTTAAAAGTTTTAGTATATCAAGAGATGCTTGGCGCAGGCGCTCACTTTCGGTACGCTTTTGATAAAAGGTATCAAGCAGCATAGAGAAGCCATCAAAAGATTTGTTTTGATAAAGTGCGCCGTACTGCTTAATCTCGGTAAAGGAAAATTCGGTAAAATTGTTAGAATTATCACAAAGTACGGTTGGGTGGGCACCCGTTGATAATTCAGCTTTTATAGCGGATAATTCCTTTGTCAACATATTTTTGTGGTAGGTTGTCAGGTTTTCGAGGGGGAAATCAACCGTTTTAGTTGCCCTAAAGCAAATCTCACGGGCGATAAGGGGAGAAAGCCCCTCAAGAGTCGATAAAATGGCGCTATCGAGGTTTTTTTCGTTAGAAGAAAAAATGGCTTCGGTGATTTTGGCTGCGCTTGTAGACAAAATATTAAGCCGTTCCTTTTTGTCGGGTAATTCATAGATAGCGCCAGGTTGGATAAGCCGTCCGCCCGCTTCTATATTACTGCGGCGCAAGGCATCATAAATACGGCCGTTGTTATCAATTAAAATAATATTTGGACTGCCGCTTATAAGTTCAATAATAAGCCGTGGATTTACAGTGTCACCCATCTCATTTGTGGCGGTAGTTTTTATCTGAACAACTCTCTCAAGTGAGAATTGGGAAATTTCATCAATCCTTGCATTACCAAGATGCTTGCGAAGAAGCATACAAAACATCGGGGGAGTATCAGGATTTTCGAATTTTTGCTCGGTCAGGTGAAGCCTTGCCATACCGCTCTTTGCCGATATGTAAAGCCTTTCGGAAAATTTCGGTTTGCGCAACAAAAGCACCAACTCATCCTTTGAGGGTTGGTGTATTTTGTCGATATGTGAGTTTTCAATCAGCTTTAGTTCCTCTATTAAATTTCTAAGGAACAAACCGTCAAGAGCCATTTTTTCACCCGATTATTTTCTCGATTTCGTTTATTGTAGCCGTAATTTCTCTAAAAAGATTTTCCTTTTGCGGTACATTTTCAATATCACTTTGGCATTTTTTAAGTATGCGAAGCTGCTTGTCTATGTAAGCCTTGTCGGTTTCGCTTTGGTATTTCAGCAAACCGATATGATAAAAAGCAGGGCTTAAGTTTTGTTTTTGGCCTGTGTAAACTGCCGCAAATGCAGTATAAACCTTACCGTTTTCGGATATACTTATCTCTTTTTGCACACCAAAATTATTCTCAATTAAATAGTGGCGTAGTGTATCAGCCGAGGTCATCGGTTGTAAAATAAGGGTGTAGTTTTTAGCCTTGATCCAAGGCGCACGCTCGATAATACCCGATATAACATCGCCACCCATGCCCGCAATAATAACGGTATCAACACTTTCGGGGTCTATACCGTCAAGCCCATCACAAAGGCGAAGCTCAATATTTTTCACACCGCTTTTTTCGATATTACGGCGAGCATTGTTAAGCGGACCTTCGCCTATATCACAGGTGTAAACATAAGAGGCGATATCCTCTTTTACTAAATAAATAGACAAATAGCCGTGGTCGGCGCCAATGTCGGCAACACGCGACCCGACAGTCACCAATCCGGCTATTTCTTTAAGTCTTTGGCTTATTGTGTACATTATTTATCTGAAAAATACTCGTTTAATTTTGCAACAAGCTCATCGGCATCAGTGTTGTGAACAGCGCAAGCCTGCTCGATAGTTTCGCCTCTTGCGGCGGGACAGCCCAAGCAGTGCATACCAATTTCAAAGAAATATTGTGCACAACCTGTATCCATCTCTAAAACATCACCAATTAACATATCTTTTGTAATTTCCATCATTTTTCTCTCCTAAAATATTTTTGTTTTCTTTTCGAAATCATTTCTTGTGTGGTTGAATAATTTACGATTATCAAGCGCCCAAAGTCTTCCCGAAAAATCATTATCGGGTGTGGCCTCAACTGCTTCACGCATCTCGTAGATTCTCGAATCTAAAAGGTCAAGCTGACTTAAAAGCTCCGCCTCGATAAACATAGGTCTTACCGCCGCACCAAACTCAGGCTCGCCGTGGTGGGACAAAATCATATGCTCAACCAAAATAGATTTTTCAATCGGAATGCCGAGTTCTTCACTTTTTTTGCGGATTGCGATAGCACCATCGGCCAAATGGCCTAAAAGGTTGCCCCTTATAGAATAGCCTGTTGCAATACCCGTTTCATTAACATCAAATTCGGAAAGTTTTGCAATGTCGTGAAGTAAAACACCCGTAAGTAAAAGGTCAAGGTCAATAAATGGATAAATCTTAGCAACGCTCTCGGCTAAGCGAGCGATTGAAAGAGTATGGTATAAAAGACCTCCGCGCACCGCGTGGTGAAGCTTAAAGGCCGCAGGCCAAATAAGGAGTTTTTCACGGTTTTGCTCAAGAATAGAGCAAACTAACTTTTTATAGTCCTCATCCTTGAAGGAGGCAGCTATATTATATAGCTCCAAAAACATAGCTTCACTGTCATAATCGGCTGTTTTAACAAGGTCTGCAGGGTTTACATTGTCCTTTTCTTCAGCCAAACGGATATCCTCAACTCTGAATTGCTCGGTGCCGTTATACTCGGTAATACTGCCGCCAACCTTAACGATATCACCCGCTTTAAGTAGCGCCAAGCGGTCTTCATAGTTCCAAATTTTCGCATTAATTTCGCCCTCTGAGTCAGACAAAATCATATCCACATAACGACTGCCTTTACTAGAAGTTTTAACCTCTACGCTTTTGATTATGCAAAAACCAAATACATTTCCTTTAGTACCGTATGGTGTAAATTTCATAACACACCTCAAAACATTTATTTACTTTATTATACAATAATTTACTAATATATGCAATGTTTTTTAACGATGAAAAAAGCCGTGGGCAACCACGGCTTTTTATTTAGTTAGTTAGACAAATAATATTTTACCAAATACTGCAACAGCGCATCTCTATCAATTCTACGGATGAGGGAGCGTGCATTGTTGTGTGTTGTGATATATGTGGGGTCCTCTGATAAAATATAGCCTACAATCTGATTTATGGGGTTGTAGCCTTTCTCTTTAAGGGCCTCATACACTAAAAGCATTATTTGTCTTGCTTCCTGCTCGGCCTCGTTACCGATTGAAAAGGTCATTGTCTTATCATTCATAATTAACACCTCACTATAATCATTTTATAATATATTTTCTCAAAACACAAGTGTTTTTTTATTGTCTGAGCTGCGCGCCTGCCGCCTCAAGTTTTTTGAGGATATTTTTGGTAACATTTTCGATTTCTTCATCGCTTAGTGTACCCTCAGAACTTCTTAGTAATACACTAAAGGCAACACTCTTTTTACCCTCAGGAATTTGAGCGCCTTCGTAAACATCAAAGAGTTCAACCTTTTCGCAAAGTCTTGAAGCACCCGAAGTGATTGCCTTTTGGAGTGTGCCAATCGGGATATCCTTGTCACAAAGGAAGGCAAAGTCACGCTCAACTGCGGGGTATTTGGGCAATGGCTTGTAGATTGTCTTGCGGCGGTTAATCTTAAATAGTAAATCAAGTTTAATTTCGGCAATATAAATACGATTTTCAATACCGTATTCAGCCGCAACCGAGGGGTGAACCTCGCCTAAGACACCCACAGGGTTGTTGTTGGCAAGCACACTTGCCTGACGGCCCGGATGGAGATAAGGCTCAGCAGATACCTTATAGTCGGTATGAGCACCGAAGAGTTTCATAATTTCCTCAACAACGCCTTTGAGGGTGAAGAAATCTTCGTCTTTGCCATAGAAACCAAGACAAAGGGTGGGCAACTCATCGGGTTGTTCGGTTATCGGCATAGCCTTGGGAACAAAGCGTTTGCTAACCTCAAAGAAACGGGCGTCGCCTGTCTTACGGCTTATGTTTGTGGAAATAACGGTTAACATATTTGTGATTAACTGTGTGCGCATTACAGAATATTCATCGCCCAAGGGGTTAAGAATTTGTATTGAATTGCGGCGCTCATCATCGGCTGATAGGTGCAAGGTGTCAATAGCCTTGCTGCTTATAAATGAATATGTGCTTATTTCATTACAACCAACGGCGCACAATAAATCTTTGAGGGCATCGGTTTTAATGCGCTCGGGTAATTTTTTGCCTCGAACAACATCACCACGCATATCGGTACCTACAATATGGTCGTAGCCGTAAATTCTCATAACCTCTTCGGCCAAATCAGCACGACCCTCAATGTCATCACGAATGGAAGGAACACGGCAGGTGATGGTTTTGCCATCAATTGTTGTGGGCAAACAAAGACTGTTTAGAATATCAACGATTTTTTGGTCATCAATTTCCACACCCAAAATTTCAAGAATTTTATCGGTGGTAACGGTTATAATTTTATCCTCGGGCAAACCTACATTTTTATCAATTTCACCCTCGATAATATCACCTGCGTTTAATTCATCAATCAATTGCAGGGCACGGTCCATAGCGTATTTTGCGTTGTTAATATCAACGCCCTTCTCAAAGCGACCGCTTGATTCGGTGCGAATACCGAGTGCTCTTGCAGTGTGGCGCACATTATCACGCTTGAATTTAGCCGATTCCAAGAACAAGTCGGTAGTGGTATCGGTAATTTCACTTTCAATACCGCCCATAATACCTGCAAGGCAGGAGGGATTTTGTCCATCGGCAATCACAAGCATATCGGACTTAAGCGCATGTACCTTTTCATCCAAAGTTGTAATGCTTTCGCCCTCATTTGCGGTGCGTACGATGATATGATGGTCACGAAGTTCGTTGTAGTTGAAAGCGTGCATGGGCTGACCTGTTTCAAGCATAACAAAGTTTGTTATATCAACGATATTGTTAATTGGGCGCATACCCGCTGCAGTAATTGCCTTTTGCATCCAATCGGGAGAGGGTGCAATTCGCAAATTTTTAACAACTCTGCCAACATAACGGGGACAAAGTTCGTAATTTTCAACAACAATCTTAATATAGTCGTTTATATCGCCGCCTACGGTTTTATAGGTGGGGACGGGCGCCTTAAATTCAGTGCCCAAAACAACGCTCATTTCCTTTGCAACACCTAAAAAACAGTTGCAATCGGGACGGTTGGCGGTAATCTTAAAGTCAATAACATAATCATCAAGACCTAAAACCTCACGCATATCTGTGCCAACGGGGAAACGGTCATCAAGAATTAAAATGCCGTGAACCGAGGCACCCTTGTAATCATCTTCGGTAAGACAAAGTTCCTCGCCGGAACAAAGCATACCGTTAGATTCAACACCACGGAGTTTGCCTGCCTTAATGTTCATGCCACAGGGTAAAATGCTGTTGTCAAGAGCGGCGGGAACAAGG